>JAFQRU010000082.1 GCA_017409915.1 Clostridia bacterium | reverse complement strand
CTTAATGCTCTCTGCAAACAACCTTTTAAAGCCTCAGGACGGTAAACCTGTAACAGTTCCGACTCAGGATATGGTATTGGGAAGTTATTATCTTACAATTACTATTGACGGCGAACTTGGAACAGGCAAGGTATTCAAGTCCGAAGACGAAGCTTTAATGGCTTACCAGAACGGCGCTGTTGGTCTCCACGCTCCTATCAAGGTAAGAAAGACAGGAATGTTTGGCGATAAGGAAGTAACAAAGCTTATCGATGCAACTGTGGGACAGCTTATCTTTAACAGCAAAATTCCTCAGGACCTTGGCTTTGTTGACAGAACAAGCGAAGAGAGTGCACTTAACCTTGAAGTAACATTTAAGGTTGACAAGAAGAAGCTCGGTCAGATTATTGACAGAAGCATCAAAATTCATGGTATTACAGAAACTGCAACACTTCTTGATAATGTTAAGGCTATGGGCTTTAAGTATTCAACAAGAGGTGCTATAACAGTCAGCGTTGACGATATTATCATTCCTGAAGCTAAGAAGCACATCCTTAATGGTTACACTAAGGAAGAAGCAGAGAAGTTCGGCTGCAGCGAAGGTCAGTTTGCAAAGTATGTTAAGGGCAAGAAAGCTATCTATAAGATTGCAGCCTTAACAGACAAAGAAAAGAAAGCCTTAGAAAAAGACGGCTGGGAGCTTGTTTTTGAAGACTGTGCTCAAAAGCGCGTTGATAAGATTGACAAGCAGTTCAGACGCGGTCTCTTTACAGACGAAGAAAGATATAATAAGGTTATCGATGTATGGAACAGTGCATCAAGTATGGTTACAGACGCCATGATGGAAAACCTTGACGAGCTTAATCCAATCTTTATGATGGCTAACTCCGGTGCCCGTGGTAGCGTTAACCAGATTCGTCAGCTGGCTGCAATGCGTGGTCTTATGGCGGATACATCAGGTCGTCCTGTGGAAATTCCTATTAAGGCTAACTTCCGTGAAGGTCTTACCGTTCTTGAATACTTCATTTCAACTCACGGTGCTCGTAAAGGTCTTACCGATACAGCCCTCAGAACAGCCGACTCCGGTTACCTCACCCGTCGTTTGGTTGATGTATCTCAGGAAGTTATCGTTCGTGAAATTGACTGTGGAACAAGAGATTATATCGTTGCAACAGCTATAACAGAGGGCAAGGAAGTAATTGAACCTCTCGCTGACCGCTTAGAGGGTAGAACAGTTGTTGAAAACATTGTTGACCCAACAACAGGCGAGATTATTGCTGCTGAAAACGAAACAATCAATGCTGATCAGGCTAAGAGAATTGAAAATGCAGGAATTAAGGAAGTTAAAATCCGAAGCGTCCTCAAATGTAGAAGTAAGGTTGGCGTTTGTGCTAAGTGTTACGGATATAACCTTGCAAGCGGCGACATTGCTGACGCTGGAGAAGCTGTTGGTATTATCGCGGCTCAGTCAATCGGTGAACCTGGTACACAGCTTACAATGAGAACATTCCATGCCGGCGGTGTTGCTTCCGGCGACGATATCACACAGGGTCTCCCTCGTGTTGAAGAACTTTTCGAAGCAAGAAAGCCAAAGGGTCTTGCAATTATTGCCGAAATCGGCGGTAGAATTCAGATCAGCGAGACTAAGAAGAAGAGAGAAGTTACTGTTTTAGACGATGAAAACGGCAACAGTGCAACATATCTCATTCCTTACGGCTCCAGAATTAAGGTAGAAGACGGTCAGGTTGTTGAGGCCGGCGATGAACTTACAGAAGGTAGCGTATATCCACAGGATATTATGGCTATCAAGGGCTACACAGCCGTTCATGACTACCTCATCAAGGAAGTTCAGAAGGTTTACAGACTTCAGGGCGTTGATATCAACGATAAGCATATTGAAGTTATCGTAAGACAGATGATGCGTAAGGTAAGAATTGAAACAGCAGGCGATACAGAATTCTTAACAGGTTCTCTCGTTGACAGATATGAGCTTGAAAGAGAGAATATGAGAATGGAAGCAGAAGGCAAGGAAGTTGCAACTGCAACAGATGTTCTTATGGGTATCACTAAGGCTGCGCTTGCTACTGATTCATTCCTTTCTGCTGCATCCTTCCAGGAAACAACAAGAGTTTTAACAGATGCTGCTATCAAAGGAAAGAAAGACCCACTCATCGGTCTTAAAGAAAATGTTATTATCGGTAAGCTCGTTCCAGCCGGAACAGGTATGCCGGAATACAGCGGAATTTATGTTCAGGCAAACGAAAACGAAGCAATCGCTTCTGCTCTTGCTGACATAGAACTATAAGAAAAATTAAAAGGCTCTGCTTATGCAGAGCCTTTTTTGTGTGCAGAAATTATTCCATTTCGACTATTATGCGGAAGCCAAGCTTGGTTCCTTCTATAACATTTATTATCTACTTAATTTCCTGTTCAAGGGTTTTAAATTCTTCTGTATCAAAAAACTCTATCAAAGTTATTCCTAATCCATCGCAGAGCATTTTTAATGTAACAACGCCGGGATTTTGACTTTTTCCATACAAAATATTTTTAATTGTTGATGGCGACACACCCGATTTTGTAGCTAATTTATTAATTGTTAATCTTTTTTCTTCGCATAGGCATAAAATCCTGTTCTTTATAGTTGCATAAGTATCCATCTTTCTACCTCCACAAGCTTATAGACTAATTATAGACTATAAGTATTGACAAAGTAGGCTATATATGATACAATATAGGCTATATAAAAACTCAGATGAGATTGGAGGTGTAAAAATGAAAAAATCTCTTATTTTCATAATAGCTATAATGGTTGCTATGTCTTGTTTTGTTGGATGTATGGGCACGACGGTTAAGTATTGCGCGGTTTCAGGTTGTCCAAAACAAAGATTGACAGGAACAAATTATTGTGCTGAACATAAATGTACAAATTTTAGTTGTAAAAATAGAAGCATTGGAAGTTATAGTTATTGCCAAGAATGCATACACAGAGGAAATTAATTGATAAAAAGTAGAAACGAAATCACTCGTTTCTACTTTTTTCATTCCATTTCAACGATTATAAGGTCGTCGCCAATGTTTTTTATGTTTTCCCACTTGATTATTATGTCATTTTCTCTCCCGAAAAGTCCCATAATTTTATAACCCCCCGAAACTACAATAGAAACAAATTTCCCTGTTTCAAGGTCAATCTCAATGTCGGAGGGAAAGCCAAGACGGACCCCTGTTTTTATATTTATTATTTCCTTATTTCTGATTTCGTTGATACTGCAAGACGGCATAAAATCACCCCGTATATATCTATTCATTTTCAGTATAATTTATGAAAAAAGAACCAATAATGTTTATGTGAAAAAACTAAAAGGGGCATAAGCATTATGATAAATAAGGTGGAAATTTGCGGTATCAACACATCAAAGCTTCCCACACTTTCAGAGGATAAGAAGAGGGAGCTTTTTGAGAAGATAAAAAAAGGAGATGCTTTGGCAAGACAAGAGTTTATCTATGGAAATCTGCGCCTTGTTTTAAGCGTTATGCAGAAATTCAATAACCGAGGGGAATGTGCCGATGATCTGTTCCAGATTGGCTGTATCGGTCTTATAAAGGCCCTTGATAACTTTGACACCTCCCACGGGGTTAAGTTTTCCACTTATGCAGTACCTATGATTATAGGGGAAATAAGAAGATATTTAAGGGATAATAACGCATTAAGGGTAAGCCGAAGCCTTCGTGATATCGCCTATAAAGCTCTGGCGGTTAAGGAAAGGCTTATCTCCGAAACTTCAAAAGAACCCACCAATGCCGATATTGCAAAAGAGCTTGGGGTTAAAACCTCCGAGGTGGATATGGCCCTCGATGCCATTATGGACCCCGTTTCCTTAAATGAACCTGTATATCACGACAACACCGATGCGGTTTTCGTTATGGACCAGGTAAAAGACGAGAAAAATACGGACGAGCGCTGGCTTGACGAGATTTCTTTAAGCCAGGCAATAGACAAGCTCCCCGAACGAGAGAAGAATATAATTTCGCTAAGATTTTTCCACGGGAAGACACAAATGGAGATTGCTGATGAAATAGGCATTTCTCAGGCACAGGTCTCCCGCCTTGAAAAGAACGCCATAAACCATATGAAAAAGCATCTTTAACCCTGGTATTGACTTTGTTTGCGGCATTTGATATAATGTAAAATACAATATTGTATATGGAGATATTTATATGAATATTACTATAATTGGCCTTGGAAAGATAGGCGAAAAGCTTACAGAGAGATTAAGCCGTGAGAAAGAGCACAATATAACAGTTATTGACCAAAACAGCGAGGTAACTAAAAGCGTTGTTAATACCTATGATGTTATGGGTGTTTCAGGCAGTGGTGCCAGCGTTGACACTCTCCGTGAGGCAAAGGTTGAGGATACGGACATTTTAATTGCCGTAACAGGCTCAGATGAGCTCAATCTTTTAACTTGTCTTTTAGCTAAGAAGTTAGGAGACTGTAAAACTATTGCAAGAGTAAGAAACCCTGAATACAGCAAGGAAATCCACCATTTCAAGGAGGATCTGGGCCTTGCTATGATTATCAATCCTGAGCTTACTGCCGCCGATGAAATTGCAAGACTCTTGCGTTTTCCAACTGCGGTACAGATTGATACTTTTGCAAAAGGCAGAGTTGAAATTTTAAAATTTAAAATCCCAAGTGGTTCGCCTCTTTGTGATATGAAGCTTGCGGATATTTCCCAAAAGCTCAGCTGTGATGTTTTGGTATGCGGAGTTGAAAGAGGGGAAGAAGCTTTTATTCCCGGCGGTGACTTTGTTCTAAAAGAGGGAGACTTTATAAGTATAGTTTCCTCTATCGAAAATGCGTCTCAGTTTATCAAGAAAATAGGTATTAAGACCAACAAAGTTAAAGACTGTATCATAGTGGGCGGAGGAACTACCGCTGTATACCTTGCTCATAGACTGATAAAAGCAGGAATAAGCGTTAAGATTATTGAAAACAACCCCGCAAGATGCGAATTTTTATGCGACATTCTCCCGAAAGCTACAATAATAAACGGCGACGGAACGGAAAACCGTCTGCTATTGGAAGAGGGAATAGATAAGGCAGAATCCTTTGTTGCTCTTACAGGGATTGACGAAGAAAATGTTCTCCTTTCTCTCTATGCAAAGACAAAAACTGACGGAAAAATTATAACTAAAATAAACAGAATTGCATACGAAGAGGTTATCGGCAACTTAAATCTTGACACAATAATTTATCCAAAAGAGATTACAGCGGAATACATAATCCGATTTGTCCGTGCTATGAATAACTCCATTGGGAATAATATTGAAACACTTCATTATATTCTGGACGACAAGGCAGAAGCTCTTGAATTCAGGATTAAGGAAAACTCTCCGGTAATCAATAAAACTGTCGAATCTCTTAACTTAAAGAGCGGAATTATTATAGCCTCAATAAACAGAAACGGCAAGATTATAACTCCAAAAGGTAAAGATATCATTAAAGTTGGAGACACAGTTATAATTGTTACGATAAATACAGGCTATAACGACATACAGGATATACTGAAATAGGAGAAAGCTTATGAATCTAAAAGTAATTTCTTATGTTGTGGGCTGGGCACTTAATATAGAGTCAGTGTGTATGCTTTTGCCGTTTCTATGTGCTTTGTCATACGGGGAAGAGAATAAGTTTCTTTTCCTGTTTTGCGCTCTTTTGTGCCTTGTGGTAGGGCTTTCCCTTACCGTAAAACCCCCGAAGAATAAATCAATATTCGCAAAAGAAGGCTTTGTTGCAGTTGCCCTTAGCTGGATTATAATAAGTATTTTCGGGGCAATCCCCTTTAACGCATCAGGTTACATACCAAACTTTTTTGATGCAATTTTTGAAACGGTTTCAGGGTTCACAACCACAGGAGCGTCAATTTTAACAGATGTTGAGGTGCTCCCCAAATCCCTGCTTTTCTGGCGAAGCTTTACTCACTGGATAGGCGGAATGGGGG
>JAFQRU010000081.1 GCA_017409915.1 Clostridia bacterium | reverse complement strand
ATAACGGTCTTTTCCATATTTTATCAGGTGGCGTTATGCTTGGCGCTTTCTTTATGGCAACAGACTACACCACAACCCCAACCACTAAAAAGGGACAAATTCTCTTTGGAGTTGGCTGTGGTTTAATAACTTTTGTTATCAGAAAATGGGGCGGTTACCCCGAAGGCGTAACCTATGCAATCCTTCTTATGAATGTTGCAACTCCTCTTATTGACAAATATATAAGACCAAATGTCTTTGGAAAAGTTAAGGAGGTAAAAGCAAATGAGTAAATTTACTGTTGCACTCAGATTGTTTATTATAACTTCCGTAACTGCTGTGTTTTTGGCTTTTGCTTATAAAGTTACAGCACCAATAACAGAGGCGAACAACCAAAAGACTTTTCAGGAATCTTTAAGAGAGGTTCTTCCATTAGCAAAAGAATTCAAACAGATTGACCCGGGAAGCTTTGAAGATGAAACTGTTACCATAAACTCTATCAATGTGGGGTATGCAGGCGCAGAAGCAACAGACCTTAAAGGATATGTTGTTACTGCAACTTCCTCAGAAGGCTATGGCGGAGATGTCTGCGTTATGGTTGGGGTTGACCCGTCTTATAAAGTAAACAAGGTTATAATTTCAAGTCCTTTCTCTGAAACTCCCGGTCTTGGGGCAAACGCTAAAAAGCCTGCCTTTTTAGACCAGTTCATCGGAAAAGGCGGCAATATAGAGGTGGTTAAAGGCGAAGCAAAAGGAGATAAGCAAATCTCCGCTATAAGCAGTGCAACTATCACTTCAAAGGCTGTTACAGCTTGCGTAAACGCGTCAATTGAGGTTATCAAAGCGACTTCCCAGAAAACTGCTGCGGCAGCAGAAGAAATCAAGCTGGTTGCTGAGGAAAAGGTTGACCAGAGCAACGCTGAGCTTGACGCGGCTTTGGAAAACCGCAAGGATGAGCCTACCCCTGTTATAAAGGAGGATGACGGTAATGAATAAAAAAGAAACCTTTCTAAACGGTCTTTTCAAAGAAAACCCTACTTTCGTTCTTCTTTTGGGAATGTGCCCGACACTAGCGGTTACAACAGGTGTTATTGACGCTATGGGTATGGGTCTTGCAACAACCTTTGTTCTTATCTGCTCCAACATATTCATTTCTCTTCTGAGAAAGTTTATACCCGAAACTGTTCGTATTGCAGGTTATATTGTTATTATCGCAGGATTTGTTACAATAGTTGAAATGCTTATGAACGCATATTTCCCTGCCCTTGCTCAGTCCCTGGGAATGTATATTCCTCTTATAGTTGTTAACTGTATTATCCTCGGAAGAGCAGAGGCTTTCGCTTCTAAAAACGGCTTTCTCCCATCTGTCCTTGACGGATGCGGAATGGGGCTTGGTTTCACGGGAGCTCTTATGATTATCGCAACTGTCCGTGAACTTTTAGGGGCAGGTTCCCTTTTTGGCTTACCTATCCTTGGCGGAAGCGGAATGAGCATTATGATTATGGCGCCGGGTGCATTCTTCACCTTAGGCATTATTCTTGCAGTTATAAACATTATTTCTGCAAAGAAAAAAGGAGGTCAGGAAGATGCTTTCTAATCTTTTAACTCTTTCAATCGGTGCTATCTTAATCGAAAACTTCGTTTTGGTGCAGTTTATGGGCATTTGTCCTTTCCTTGGTGTTTCAAAAAAGGTCGAAACGGCAACAGGAATGGGCCTTGCGGTTGTCTTCGTTATGGCATGTGCGTCAGGGCTTACCTATTTTGTCAATCTTCTTTTAAATCTCCTTGGCATAGCTTATATGAGGACGATTGCTTTCATTCTGGTTATTGCTGTTCTGGTGCAGTTTGTTGAAATGTTCCTTAAAAAATCAATACCTGCCCTATATAATTCTTTGGGAATTTACCTCCCTCTTATAACTACTAACTGTGCCGTTTTGGGTGTTGCCCTTTTAAATGTAACCAAAAAGCTCGGTTTTATCGAATCTTTGGTTTATGGCGCAACAGCCGGTCTTGGTTTTACTCTTGCAATCATCCTCTTAGCTGGTGTAAGAGAAAGACTTGAAAGCTCAAATATCCCTGATTTTCTCAAAGGGATGCCTATCACTCTCATAACTGCCGGACTTTTATCCGTTGCTTTTATGGGCTTTTCGGGGCTTTCGTTTTAAGTTTTATTCGCCCGAGGTAAGAAATTGCTTACAATCTGTTTGGGCAGAAAGGCTATGAATTTTATGATGGATATACTTTTTCCGGTCATTCTTATCGGCGGAATGGGTCTTGTTTTCGGAGTGCTTTTAGCTGTTGCCGCAAAGGCCTTTGCCGTTAAGGTTGACGAGAGAATCCCAAAAATAACCCAGGCTCTCCCTGGGGCAAACTGCGGTGGCTGTGGCTATGCAGGTTGCGCCGCTTATGCAGATGCAATCGTTAAGGGAGAAGCCAAAACAAACTGCTGTCCCTCAGGCGGGGCTGCGGTTGCAAGTAAAATCGCAGAGATTATGGGGGTTGACGCTCTCGATGTTGTTCCTATGGTTGCCCGTGTTATGTGCAGCGGAACAAAGGACTGCGCAAAAACAAAATATATTTACAGTGGAGAAACAGACTGCCACAGCGCAATGAAGCTTGGCGGCGGTCCAAAGCTTTGTTCTTACGGTTGTATCGGTCTTGGCTCTTGCATAAAGGCTTGTTCAAACGATGCTATCTCCATAAAGAACGGAGTTGCAGTTATTGATAAAGACAAGTGCGGAGCTTGCGGACAGTGCGTGGCTGAGTGCCCTAAGCATATAATTGAGCTTGTTCGTGCTGACGTTTCCTATGCCGTTACTTGCAGTTCAAAGGATAAGGGCAAAAAGGTTCGTGCCGTTTGTTCTACTGGCTGTATCGGATGCGGAATTTGCGCTAAAAACTGTTTGGCGGAGGCTATCACAATCGAAAATAACCTCGCCAAAATCGACCCTGAAAAATGTGCTAACTGTGGTATGTGCGCTGAAAAGTGTCCGCAGAAAGTTATTTCTTTTATGACAGTTCCTTATGAGGATACTTTTGAAGAATTTGTCAGAGTTTAAAAATTTCATATTTTTTCAGGTTTACATCAATTAAAAAATATGCTATAATAAAGTTCGGCAGAAATGCCGAACTTTTTATTTGAATTGAGATGATAAGCTATGAAAATATTAAGACCAATTTCTTTCCTTCTGGCATTTGCCATTTTATCTTCTTCTGCCTTTGCATCGGTTCTGGGCGGAACTTATGTTAACGGATACTCAGCAAATATAGGGGAAGAAACTAACTTTTATAATAATACCTATTTAAGCGACCAGAGCGGTGTTGGTCTTCAAACGGAGAACTATATTACATACTCTCCAAACCCTGACACCACCCCTATCTTTGGCTATGGGGATAAGCTTTACGGCAATCTTACCAAAACTCTTGACAGTGCCAACCACCTTTTAGAAAAGGGCGAGGACATTATAGCAGGAATTAACGCCGACTATTTCTCTTTTGAGACGGGAGTCCCTATGAGTAACCTTATCGAAAACGGCGAAATCATCAGCAAAGACGGCTCTGCCACCTATGGTTTTGGCTTTGACGAAGACGGAAACGCCTTTACGGGAGAATGTTATATTGAGGCCGTTTTAAAGCGTGCAGACGGGCGGACAATGAATATTGAGTGCATCAATAAATACCGTCAGCCTTATTCCATTTACCTTTTAAACAGTAAGTTTTCAACCGAAACCCACGGCACAACTCTTGGCCTTGACATTATAATTGAGGCGGAAACGGACCAGCTTAAAATCGGCGAGACAATTAAGGGGACTGTCAGCTATGCCGAGTGCTATAACGGCTCAATCGCAATCCCTGAGGGTTCTTTGGTTTTAACATTGGATGTTAACGCTCCTCAGTTTAACGATATTGCCGACATCGCCGTTGGCGAGGAAATTGAAATTTCAATTTCTGCACCAACCGAGCCAAAATGGGAAACCGCAATAATCGGTATGGGCTCAACAGGGGAATATATCCTCTCAGGCGGAGTTGTTACCCCTAACCTTTCTGCCGGAGCGCACCCTCGAACAGCCTTTGGTATAAAGGAAAACGGCGATGTTGTTTTCTATACAATTGACGGTCGCCAAAGCGGATACAGCTATGGTGTTCAGCTTAAAACCCTTGCCCAAAGAATGAAAGAGCTCGGATGTGTTGAGGCCATAAACCTTGACGGCGGCGGCTCAACAACCATTGTTGGAAGACTTCCGGGAGATGAGGGAGTTTCAGTCTTAAACACTCCGTCAGATAAGGGCGGAAGAAAAGTTTCAACCAACATCTTCCTTAGAAATAATTTAGAGAAAACAGGGAAAGTTGCTAATCTTATGATTTATCCTGCAAGAGTTCCTTATATTATGGCAGGAGCAACTATGGACTTTACGGCAAAGGCATCCGACACCGGCTACTACGCTATGGATGTTTCGGATAATGTTTCTTTCTCTCTTGAAAAAGGGGCGAAAAGCACCATAAGCAAAAACGGCTTTTTCTCTGCAAAGACGGCGGAAACAATAACAGTCGAAGCCGAGTATAAAGGCGTAACTGCTCAGCGTGATGTCGTTTGCATAAAAGAGCCTGACGAAATTGCGATTAAAGACGACAGCGGAAAAACCATTGACACTCTTAAAATCAAAAGAAACGGGGAAATGAACCTGTCCGCTTGGCCTTTTTATAATCATAACGAAGTTATTTCCGAGGATGATTGTTTTACCTGGGAAACTTCTGGAAATATAGGCACAATTGACAAAGACGGAATTTTTACCGCCTCAAATTCAATTGGTGCAAGTGGAGTTATAACTATTTCGGCAGGAAAAACCTCAAAGGAAATCAAAGTTTATGTTCTCCCTGACGGAAATGAAAACGAAGAACTTTTATACTCCGTTATAGATGCAGAGATAAACGAAGACACTCTTCACGGCGCTCTCTCAAACGAATATAACATTGAAGTTCAAAAGGATAATCTTTCCATTATGGCAGACGGAGACGAACTCGGTTTTGACTATGAAAACGGAGAATTTACCGCTGTTCTTCCTGAAAACACTAAGAAAATCCGTATAGTTGCTATCAACGATTTAGGCTATACCTCTGTTTTAAGTCTTAACCACAACGAAGATTTAGTCTATGAAAACCCGTTTGTTGATACGAATACAAACTGGGCGAGAGATATTTTAAGCTATATGTATAACGAGGGTCTTGTAAAGGGCGAAAATTCTGCATCGGGGCTTATCTATAATCCGCAAAAGGAAATGACAAGATCTGAGTTTGCAGTTTTAATCTGCAACTATCTCGGCGTGGATTTAGGAAAATATGAAGATGTTGTTCTTCCTTATACGGATGAGCCTGAGATTCCTTCCTGGGCAAAAGGGCAGTTCAAAGCATTATACTCCCTTAATATTTTAAAGGGAAGAGACGCAGGGGACGGCACCTTCTTCGCCGACCCGAAAACAGGAATTTCAAGAGCCGAGGCCTTTACCATAATTGCAAGGCTGCTTCCAAAGGGACTTAAAAAAGTTTCCATAACAGGAACTGACAAAGAGGCGATTCCATCCTGGGCAGAAGAAGGCTTTATGATCCTTATGGCAGACGGAACGGTTAAAGGTTATGAAGACGGAAGCTTAAAGCCACTTAACAAGCTTACAAAAGCCGAATCGGCGAAACTTTTATATTCACTTTACTGATTTTAATCGGTTGACATTATTGCAGAAATATAATATACTTTTAATATAACTTTAAGGAAATGAGGTTTTACAAATGAAAAAAGAAGTATTCGGAAAAGTAAACGGACAAGAAGTTTATCTTTTCACAATGGAAAATAAAAACAACTTAAAGCTGGTTGTAAGTAACTACGGCGCTTTAATCATCAATATTGATGTTCCTGACAAAAATGGAAAAATTGCCGATGTCGCCCTCGGTTATGACACATTAGAAGAATACATCGCAGGCGGAAGCTTCTACGGTGCTATAATCGGTCCTAACGCTAACCGTATTGACTATGCCAAGTATACTTTAAACGGCGTTACCTATACTCTTGATGTAAACGATAAAACAAACAACCTCCACAGCCACAGAGAAATCGGTGTTCACAAGAGAATCTGGGACTATAAAGAGGAAGAAAACAGCGTTACATTTACATTAAAGCTTGCTGACGGAGACATGGGCTTTGGAGGAAACAAAACTTTCGTTGTTAAATATTCTTTAACTGACGATAACGAGCTTGTTATCGACTATGACGGAACAAGTGACATTGATACTGTTATCAACCTTACAAACCATTGCTATTTCAACTTGGACGGCCACGACGGAGAGACAATCAGAAAGCATAAGCTTACTCTTCTTGCTTCTGCTTACACCCCGATTGATGCAAAATTCATTCCGACAGGGGACATTTTAAGAGTTGAAGGAACTCCATTTGACTTTACAACTGAACACGAAATCGGCGAAAGAATTGACGAATCTTATGAACAACTTACCCTCGCAGGTGGATATGACCACAACTGGGTTTGCGACGGCTATACAGGTCTTGTTCGCAAGGTTGCAATCCTTAAAAACACTGACGAAACAAGAACAATGGAAGTTTATACCGACCTTCCCGGCATCCAGTTCTATGCAGGAAATATGATGGACGGGGAAATCGGTAAAGGCGGTGCATCTTATAAGAAAAACGGTGCTGTTGCTCTTGAAACACAGTTCTATCCGGACAGCGTTAATAAGCCTCATTTCCCATCCGCAATCTTCGGACCAGAAAGACCGTTTAAATCAACAACAATTTATAAATTTATTTAAAACAAAAAAAGCAGGGCTTTCGTCCTGCTTTTTTATTTTGCTTCTTTAAACATATCTTCAATAAATATTCCGTAGCCACGGGTTGGGTCATTGACAAAAACATGAGTAACCGCGCCCACAAGCCTTCCGTCCTGAACGATTGGACAACCGCTCATTCCACGGACAATCCCTCCTGTTTTGTCTATAAGGTTTTTATCTGTTATCTTGATTTCCATCCCTTTGGTTAAATCTCCTGTAAATACAGGAATACGGCTTATTTCAATCTCAAATTTTTCAGTTTTATCATCTTCAATATTGGCAAGGATATAGGCTTTTCCAATCCTTACATCTTCCTTCGTTCCAACTTTTATGCTCTGAGCCTTATCAATCTCGTTTTCAGGAAGGGTCATCTTTCCAAAGACTCCGCAGGGAGTATTTTTGCTTACTGTTCCTATCTTCTCGCTGTCTTCCCCTAAGATTCCGTTAAGTTCACCCGGCTTGCCTTTTTCCCCTTTTTCAAGAGAGACGATGTTTGAGGATAAAACCTCTCCTCCGTCAATTTCCACCAGGGCACCACTTCCTGAATCGGTTATTCCGTGTCCTAATGCTCCAAAATCATTGGTTTTTGGGTCGTAATAGGTCATAGTTCCGATGCCTGCCGAGGAGTCTTTTACCCAAAGGCCAAGACGATACTCCCCGTCATGAGAGAGAACAGGTTTCAGCTTCAATGTTATAATTGCGCCACCTCGGTTTACCTTAACAAAAATGTCTTTCCCTTTGTTTTTTTGCAAAATTTTCTGCAAATCATTTACCGAATTGACTTCTTCCCCATCTGCCATAACGATAATGTCGCCTTTCTCAATTCCTCCGTCTTTGGCAGGACTTGCCGGCTTATTTTCGCTATCGTCAATCTCTGCCGTCTGGCTTACGATGGCTCCCCGGGAGTTTAAAGTAATCCCAATCCCCCGACCTGTTATTAAAACTTCTTTGGTCTGGGCAAGGACAGGAGTTGTCATAAGAAGAGCAAAAACTGCACAAAAGCTCAGACTTTTTTTAAATTTCATTAAGCCCTTTTCACCTCCCGCTTTTAAAATTTTAACAGCAAAATATTTTGCTCTTTATTATTGTTTGCAATATGACCTTTTTTAATATGTAGTAATTTAATAAAAAGGGACCTATTTTAGGCCCCTTTTTATTAAAATAACTAAAACGGTAAATACCGCTATTTTTAGTCGTTCTTTCTGTTCTCGTTCTTGTTATTTTTGTTTTCGTTGTTGTTTTTGTTTTCGTTTTTGTTCTGGTTGTTCTTGTTGTTGTTTTTGTTGTCTGACATAGTTTTTCACTCCTTAAAATTTTGTCTTCATAGAATAAATATCTTTTATTCTATGAGTTATTATCTCTTTTTTAAAAAATTTTATTCAAATTTTTGTTTCAAAAAGCGCCACAGTGCATATTGTGTTATATGGAGGTGCATTATTTATGCGATATTATGGAATGTCAAATAGCGGCCAGGCAGCGCCCGTTCTTGATGCAGAAGAAAAAAGACCGGTTACACCGGTAAACACTCAACCTGTGGAACAAAATCAGATGCCACAGCAAGAGCGTACATTTAACCGCCCGCAAAATCAGACAGGAATTTATAACGGGCAGCTTGCGCAAAATGTTACCGAGGTTATACCAAATGTTCTTTATGAGAACCAGCAAAATCCCACCGTTTATCAGTACCCGGCAGGGCAGACTCCTCCGCAAAACTCTTTAAAATGCGAAGTAGATACAGATTTTAAAAACCATCTTTGTTCTCATTTGGGAGACTATCTGTATATTGAGCTTATTCACGGCGGAGAGAAAAACGGAATGCTCTCCTCGGTTGGAGAAAACTTCTTAACCCTTCGGGACGGCGCAAACCATATTATGTGTCCCCTTATGGCAATAAATTCAATAACTGTTTATAACTACTCCAAATAATTACAAATAAGCCTTGCATTTTTTCAGGATTTGTGGTATCCTATTACTATATTAAATTTTGATTTTTGAACTATATCTGAAAGGAGAGTTATTATGGCTCCCAAAAAAAACGACGATATTTTGACCTATAACGGAAAAATGCTCCTTAGAAAAGGGAATGAGATTTATTATGGCTCACCGGACGGTAAGTATATGGTTCTCTTTAAGATTTTAGAGAGCGAAAAGCTTCAAGACCTTGATATTGCCACAAAGGTTATTGTTGAGCTTCGCACAAACGAAAAGGAGAATTCTCAGCTTATGCGTCAGGCAGAGCGCGACAGTCTTTATAAGGCATTTGACATCGGCTTTTATTGGCTTGATGACGCTTTGGCGAACTATTAATAATTAAGAGGACAACGAGAAACCTGTTTTGGTCTTCTCGTTGTTTTTCCGCTTTTATTAGATTTGCGCCTGTAGCTCAGCGGATAGAGCACTGGCCTCCGACGCCAGGTTTGCGCTGGTTCAATTCCAGTCAGGCGTACCATTTTCGGCAAGCTCATCAGTTTGCCGTTCTTTTATGCAATTTCTTCAAATTATATGTTTTAATTTTTCAAAAATACACTAAATAATACAAAATTTTATAAAACACTTGAAATATATATTGTTTTGTTATATACTATATATACCATATATAGTGGTATAACTATATGTTGCAAACACAATACCGTGTGTTTTTACATAAATCTACAAAGGAGGACTTTATTATGATTAGTGCTTGGAAAGACTTTAATAAAAGTATTTGGATTGACTCAATTGATGTCAGGGATTTTATCCAATCCAACTATACCCCTTACGAGGGTGACTCCTCCTTTTTGTGTGGCCCGACAGAAAGGACTTTAAAGCTTAACGACAAGTATAATGAGCTTCGCAAGATTGAGCTTGATCGTGGCGGGGTTTTGGATGTTGACACCGAAACAGTTTCAACCATAACAGGATATGCCCCAGGCTATCTTGATCGCGATAACGAAATTATTGTTGGTCTTCAAACCTCAAAGCCACTTCAAAGAAGTGTTAACCCATTCGGCGGAATAAGAATGGTTCAGCAGGCCTGCAAGGCATACGGCTATGAAGTTTCCCCGAAGATTTTAGACCAGTTTAAAAATCGGACAACCCATAACGACGGCGTTTTCAAGGCATACTCTTCTGAAATGAGAAAGGTTCGCCACGCCCACATTTTAACAGGGCTTCCTGACGCTTATGGCAGAGGCAGAATTATCGGTGACTACCGCCGTGTTGCCCTTTACGGAACTGACCGTCTTATTGAGGCAAAGAAAGAGGATTATACCCGTCTTTCAAATCGTGATATGAGTGAGGAGGCAATCCGCAAGAGCGAAGAAATCACAAATCAGATTAAGGCGCTCTCTGACCTTCACGAAATGGCGTTAAGCTATGGAATTGATATTTCAAAGCCTGCAAAAACTGCAAAAGAGGCTGTTCAATGGACCTATTTTGCATACCTTGCGGCAATCAAAGAGCAAAACGGCGCGGCTATGTCAATCGGCAGAGTCAGCACATTCTTTGATATATATATTGAGAGAGATATTAAAAACGGCGTTTTAACCGAAGAAGAAGCTCAGGAAATTATTGACGACTTCGTTCTTAAAATCCGTATGACAAGACAGCTCCGCACCCCTGATTATAACGAACTTTTCGCAGGGGACCCAAACTGGGCAACCGAGTCAATCGGCGGTATGGGCCGTGACGGAAGAACTCTCGTTACAAAGACTTCTTACAGAATTCTTCAAACTCTCTATAACTTAGAGGCGGCTCCTGAGCCAAACCTCACTGTTCTCTGGTCAAAGAGACTCCCTGAAAACTTTAAGAAATACTGTGCTCAGGTTTCTATAGACACAGACTCTATCCAATATGAAAACGACGATATAATGAGAGATAAATTCGGGGACGACTATGGAATTGCTTGCTGTGTTTCCGCAACAGAACTCGGTAAACAGATGCAGTTCTTCGGCGCAAGAGCAAACCTTCCGAAAACTCTTCTTATGGCAATTAACGGCGGTAAGGAAGAACTTGAAGGGGAGCAGATCGGTCCTGTTTCCGAGCCGCTTGACGGAGTACTCGATTACGATACCGTAATGGAAAAATTCAAGCAGTATATGGCGTGGCTTGCCCGTCTTTATGTCAACACAATGAATGTTATTCATTTTATGCACGACAAATATGCTTATGAAAAAATCCAGATGGCGCTTATCGACAGCAATATGCGTCGAGTTATGGCTTTTGGTATAGCAGGTTTTTCAGTTGTTGTTGACTCCCTTTCTGCTATTAAATATGCAAAGGTAACTCCTGTTCGTGACGAGAGGGGAATCGCAACCTCCTTCCGCATTGAAGGGGACTTCCCTAAATACGGGAACGACGATGACAGGGTTGACGACATAGCAGTTGAGCTTTGCCATATGTTCTCAAACGAGCTTAAAAATACTCCTACATACAGAAGAGCAGAGCATACTCTCTCCATCCTTACAATAACATCAAATGTTATGTATGGAAAATATACAGGAGCAACTCCTGACGGCAGAGTGGCAAATCAGGCATTTGCGCCGGGTGCAAACCCGATGCACGGTCGCGACACAATGGGGGCTTTAGCTTCCCTTAACTCTGTTGCAAAGCTTCCTTACGAAAAATGCCTTGACGGTATTTCCAATACATTTACGGTTACTCCAACTGCTCTTGGAAACAACAAGGATGAACAGATGACTAACCTTGTCGGTCTTATGGACGGATATTTCGCTCAGGGAGCGCATCACTTAAATGTTAATGTTTTCACCCGTGAGCTCTTAATGGATGCGTTTAAGCACCCTGAAAACTACCCTAACCTTACCATAAGAGTTTCAGGCTATGCAGTGCATTTTACCCGTCTTACAAGGGATAAACAGCTTGAAGTTATTTCAAGAACATTCCACGATAAGGTGTAAGAAAATGCTTAAAGGAAGAATTCATTCTATTGAAACAATGGCGGCGGTTGACGGCCCGGGACTTCGCTTTGCGGTGTTCTTTCAAGGGTGTCCTCAACGGTGTATCTACTGCCACAATCCTGACACCTGGAATGTGCTGGGCGGCGAAGAAATGACCGCAGAGGAAATCGTAAAAAAAGCAGTCCGATATAAATCCTATTTTGGCGAAACGGGTGGCGTTACGGTAACAGGCGGCGAACCTTTTATGCAGAGCGAGTTTCTCATAGAGCTCCTTAAAAAATGCAAGGAGGAAAACATCCATACTGCTGTTGACACCTGCGGATTTTACCTTGACGATAAAGTGAAAGAAGCTCTTTCCTATACGGATTTGGTTATGCTTGATATTAAGCACACCAATAAGGAAAGCTTTGAAAAAATCACTAAGCAAGACATATCCCGTCCACTTGCATTTTTAGACTATATGAAGGAAACCCAGAAACCTATCTGGATAAGACAGGTCATTGTCCCCACTTTAACGGACAGCGAGGAGCAAATCCTTGACCTTTTAAAGCTTATAGAGGGAGCCAATGTTAAAAAAATCGAGCTTCTTCCCTATCACACTCTTGGCTCTTCCAAATGGGAGGAACTGGGCCTTACATATGAGCTTCCTGACATTTCTCCTCCAACCGAGGAAATAATGGCAAAGCTTCGGGAAATAGTCAAAAATAATTTTAAACATTAAAAAAGACCGCATCTGCGGTCTTTTTTGTTTTGCGTTAGAACAACTTTTACGCTGTTCTCTGTTTTTCCAGCCTTCTTATTTCGCGTATTAAATACTGTTCTAAAACCTGCTGGGACCGTATCTGGTAGATATAAAAATCCATAAGGCCTTCTTCGGTTACATGGTTATAATTATTCATTGCAATTTCAAGCTCTTCCCTAACTTTGCTTCTCTCGGCATAAAGTTTTTTAAGTTCTTTTTGGAACTCCTTCTCGTCCTCTGTTTTGCTCTTTAAAAACTTCTGCAAAAATCCTAAATTCAGCGCCTCTGTCAAGTTTATTCCTCCTTTGCTTTTATTAAGATTATATTCCGTTTTTCCCTTATTTATTCCTTAATATTTTTTGCCTATTTCTATTGTAACTTCCTCCATTTTATGGTATACTAATTATGATTAGACTCTTTGGGAGGTTCAAGATGAGCATTAAGAGTATTGTTGAAAAAATTATCGGGTCATACAGCGACCGTGAACTTAAAAGAATAACTCCGATTATGGAGCAGGTTTTAGCCTTAGAGAGCAAGATGGAAAGCCTTTCCGACAGCGAGCTTATGGCTATGACCCCTGCCTTTAAAGAGAGAATAAAAAACGGAGAAACCTTAGACGATATTCTTCCTGAGGCCTTTGCCGTAGTACGCGAAGCTTCCTGGCGTGTGCTTGGGATGAAACACTTCCCCGTTCAGATTATCGGCGGTATCGTTTTGCATCAGGGAAGAATTGCAGAAATGAAAACAGGCGAGGGTAAAACTTTGGTTGCAACTCTCCCTGCCTACCTTAACGCTCTCAGCGGAAAAGGGGTTCACATCGTAACTGTTAACGACTATCTTGCAAAGCGTGATAGCGAATGGATGGGCAAGCTTTATAACTTTTTAGGTCTTAGCGTTGGTCTTATTATCCACGAAAAGGATAACGAAGAGCGCAAAGAGGCATACGCTTGCGACATTACTTACGGAACAAACAACGAGATGGGCTTTGACTATCTCCGTGACAATATGGTTATTTATAAAGAGCGCCGAGTTCAAAGAGGCCACTCCTTTGCAATCGTTGACGAAGTGGACAGCATCTTAATCGACGAAGCGAGAACCCCTCTTATAATTTCAGGAATGGGTGATAAATCCACCGCCCTTTACCAGCAGGCAGACCTTTTCGTTAAGGGTCTTAAATGCAAAAAGGTTACAGAAACTGACGCAAAGCAGGAGTTTGAGGAGCTTTATGCAGAGTTTGACTATGTTGTTGACGAAAAGGCAAGAACTGCAACCCTTACACCTCAGGGCGTTAAGAAAGCGGAAACCGCTTTTAATCTTGAAAATCTTACTGACCCTGCTAATATGACAATTTCTCATCATATCAATCAGGCCTTAAAGGCCCACGGAACTATGCGCCGTGACATTGACTATGTTGTTAAAGACGGCCAGGTTATAATTGTTGACGAATTCACAGGCCGAATGATGATAGGCCGTCGATACAGCGATGGACTTCATCAGGCAATCGAAGCAAAAGAAGGCGTTACGGTTGAAAACGAGAGCAAGACTCTCGCAACCATAACTTTCCAGAACTTCTTCCGCCTTTATGACAAGCTTTCCGGTATGACAGGAACAGCTCAGACAGAAGAAGACGAATTCCAGGAAATCTATAAGCTTGATGTTGTTGTTATCCCCACAAACAAGCCTCTTATGAGAGAGGACCTTCCTGACCTTATCTATATGACAGAAAAGGCAAAATTTGAGGCCGTTGCACAGGAAACCTTAGAGGCAAACAAAAAGGGGCAGCCTGTTCTTATCGGAACAATTTCCATTGAAAAGTCCGAGGCTCTTTCCGCTCTTCTTCGCAAAAAGGGAATAAAGCATAATGTCCTAAACGCCAAGCACCACGAAAAGGAAGCCGAAATCGTTGCTCAGGCAGGTCAGAAAGGTGCTGTTACAATAGCAACAAATATGGCAGGCCGAGGCACAGATATTGTCCTTGGCGGTAACTCCGAGTTTATGGCAAAAAGCGAAATGGCAAGGCTCGGCTACTCAGAAGAGCTCATAGGCGAGGCAACCGCTTTTGGCGAAACAGATAACCAAGAAATAATCGAAGCAAGAAATAAATTCCGTGAACTTAACGAAAAATATAAGGCCGAAATTGCTCCACTTCAAAAGGAAGTTTTAGAGGCGGGCGGACTTTATATTATAGGCACAGAGCGTCACGAGAGCCGTCGAATTGACAACCAGCTCCGAGGCAGAAGCGGTCGTCAGGGAGACATTGGCAAATCAAGATTTTACCTTTCCTTAGAGGACGACCTTATGCGACTTTTCGCTTCCGACAGAATTGAGAGAGTTATGTCTATGGTTGGCTTTGAGGAAGGCGAGGCAATTGAGAGCCGTATGGTTACGGGTGCAATCGAAACCGCTCAGGCTCGTGTTGAGGGAAGAAACTTTGACATAAGAAAGCATGTTCTTCAATATGACGATATAAATAACCAGCAGAGAGAAATGATTTATACCCAGCGTAACGAGGTTTTAGACGGCATTGATATAAGCGAAAGCATCCGCCGTATGACCAGCCACGCCCTCTCTTCTACCATTGATAAATTTACTATGGGCGCAGACTCTGCTTATAACTGGGATATGAGCTCTCTTTATGAGGGGCTTTGCGGAGTATTCGGAGAAATTGACAAGAAAGCTCTTGAATTTGACGACTTTACCCTTGACAGATTGACAAGAGAGTCACTTTTTGAGCATCTTCTCCCTGTTATTGAAGAAAAATACGCCGAGAAAGAAAGTCTTTTCGGCGAAAATATGCGTGAAGTGGAAAGAGTTATCCTCCTCCGCGTTGTTGATGCAAAATGGATGGACCATATTGACAATATGGAACAGCTTCGTCAGGGCATCAACCTCCGCGCCTATGCTCAGCGTGACCCCGCTACCGAATATAAGTTTGAGGCAATGGATATGTTTGAAGAAATGATTGACGCAATCAAAGAGGAAACCGTCCGTCATTTGTTCCATATCGTTCCACAAACCAAGATTGAGCGAAAAGAGGTTGCAAAACCGGTTGCAGAGAATTTAGGCTCTGACGGAACAGTCCAGAAAAAACCTGTTGTTAAAAAAGACAAGGTGGGCAGAAACGACCCTTGTCCTTGCGGCAGCGGAAAGAAATACAAAAACTGTTGCCTTGGTAAGGAAGACTAACTAATATCCCGAAAATACGGGAACTGAGGATGTGAGAATGTGATACAGTTTGATGAATACAGACTCAAACTTACGGGAATGGAAAAAGAAATCACGGATTTGAGGGATTCACTTTAACATCGAAAAAACCCAAAGTGAAATCGATGAATTAGAGAAAGAGACCACCTCTCCTGACTTTTATTCCGATATGGAAAAGGCAGGGAAAGTGCTTCAAAAAATCAAAGGGCTCAAAAATAAAATCGAGAGATTTAATAAGCTTGTATCAGAGCGAGATGACCTTTTAACCCTTATTGAGCTTGCGGTGGAAGAAAACGACGAAAGTGTTCTTCCCGAAATCAAAGACGGGGTTAAGACATTCCTTTCCGATTTTGAGGAAATGAAGCTTGAAACCCTTTTCACAGGCAAATACGACAAGAACAATGCCATTCTAACCCTACACAGCGGGGCAGGCGGAACAGAGGCTCAGGACTGGTGCGAAATGCTTTTCAGGATGTATACAATGTGGGCAGAGCGCCGTGGCTTTAAAACCTCCACCCTTGACCTTTTAGAGGGGGACGAGGCAGGAATAAAAAGCGTTACTTTCCAGATTGACGGGCTTAATGCCTATGGCTATGCAAAATGCGAAAAAGGCGTTCACAGACTTGTCAGAATTTCTCCCTTTGACTCATCGGGGAGACGGCATACCTCCTTTGCATCCCTTGATGTTATGCCTGAAATTGATGACGATATTGAAATTGACATTCGTGATGAAGATTTAAAGGTTGACACATACAGAGCAAGTGGTGCGGGCGGTCAGCACGTTAATAAAACCGAGTCGGCAATCCGCATTACCCATATTCCAACAGGAGTAATTGTTGCCTGCCAGAACGAGAGGTCTCAGCATAAAAACCGCGCAACTGCTATGAAAATGCTTAAATCAAAGCTTGTTGAGATTGCAGAGCGTGAGCAGAAAGAAAAAATCGAGGACCTTAAAGGAGTTCAAAAGGAAATCGGTTGGGGAAGCCAGATTCGTTCCTATGTTTTCCATCCATACAGTATGGTTAAGGACCACAGAACGAACTTTGAAACGGGGAACACCGCATCCGTAATGGACGGCGACCTTGACGGATTTATAAATGCATATTTAACCGCTCTCTCACGAGGCGAATTAAACCAGAACCAGTAAAGAAAGGCGAAGAGAATATGTTTGAAAAACTTTCATTTATTGAAGCAAGACACAACGAGCTTGCAGAGAAAATAAGCGACCCCGCCGTTATGGCGGATATGCCTGCTTGGCAAAAGCTCTGCAAGGAGCATTCCGATATGACTCCTATTGTTGAAAAATACAAGGAGTATAAGGCGAACAAAGCCACAATTGACGACTCCTTAGAGATGATGAACGACCCTGAAACGGATAAGGACTTTAAGGAAATGCTCAATGACGAAATCAAGACTGCAAAAGAAAACATCGCCCGTATTGAAGAGGAGCTTAAAGTTCTTCTTCTTCCGAAAGACCCCAACGACGATAAGAATGTTATTATCGAAATCAGAGGCGGTGCCGGCGGGGACGAGGCGGCTCTTTTTGCAGGGGATTTATACAGAATGTATAGTATGTTCGCAGAAAGTAACCGCTGGAAGATTGAAGTTATGAATATGAACGAAATCGGCATCGGCGGTTTTAAGGAAATCTCCTTTATGGTTGAAGGGCAAGGGGCATACAGCCGTCTTAAATTTGAAAGCGGTGTACATAGAGTTCAGCGTGTTCCCGAGACCGAATCTCAGGGCAGAATTCAGACCTCAACTGCAACTGTTGCGGTTCTCCCTGAGGCCGAAGAAGTTGACTTTGAGATTAACCCTGCTGATTTACAGATTGATACATTCCGCGCAAGCGGCGCAGGCGGTCAGCATATTAACAAGACCGAATCTGCAATAAGAATTACACATATCCCAACAGGCGTTATCGTTGAATGTCAGGACGAGAGATCTCAGCACAAAAACAAAGATAAAGCTCTTAAAGTTCTTCGCTCCCGTCTTTATGAAGCTGAGCTTGAAAAACAGCAAAAGCAAATTGCCGCTGACAGAAAGAGTCAGGTTGGAACAGGGGACAGAAGTGAGCGAATCCGAACTTATAACTATCCTCAGGGACGAGTTACAGACCATAGAATTGGTCTTACTCTCCACCGTCTTGACGCAATAATGAACGGTGATTTAAACGAGCTTATCGATGCGCTCATCACTACTGACCAGAGTGAAAAATTAAAAATGCAACAGGAAGACTGATGTATATGGAAACCAAGTTATTAACTTCCTCCGCCGCAGATTTAGCTCTTGCGGCGGAGCTTTTACAAAACGGAAAAAGAGTTATCTTCCCTACGGAAACAGTTTATGGTCTTGGTGCAAACGCCCTTGACCCTGATGCTGTGCGCTCAATTTTCGAGGCAAAGGGAAGACCTTCCGATAACCCACTCATTGTCCATATTGCAGAGCTTTCTCAGGTAGAAGAAATTGCAGAGGAAATTCCCGAAAAGGCAAAACTACTTATGGACAAGTTCTGGCCAGGCCCACTTACCATTATCTTAAAGCGGAAAAGCATTATTCCAAACGAAGTAACGGCAGGGCTTAACACCGTGGGAATCCGTATGCCTGAAAACGAAATTGCAAGAGAGCTTTTATCTCTTGCCAAGGTTCCCGTTGCGGCGCCAAGCGCAAATATTTCAGGGCGACCAAGTCCAACAGATGCAAAATATGTTATTGAAGATATGAATGGGAGAGTTGAGGCAATCATCGACGGAGGAAACTGCACTGTCGGCGTTGAGTCAACAGTTATTGATATGACGAGTCCCATCCCGACAATTCTTCGCCCGGGTGGCGTTACCGCCGAAGAGATTTCCGCTCTTTTAGGGGAAGTTTTAGGTGGAAAAGAAAAGGCCGAGAACAAGGAAACCCCAAAAGCTCCCGGAATGAAATATACCCACTATGCCCCTTCTGTTCCTGTCAGAATTTTAAGAGGAAGTATAGCCCAGATTGAAAGCTTTTTAGCAAAACGAGAAAACGCAGGGATTTTGACCTTTGACGAATTTAATCTTAATACAGAGGCAAAACAAATCTCCTTAGGAAGCATAAACAACCCAAAGGAGTGCGCCAAAAACCTTTTCCGTTCTCTCCGAGATATGGAGAAGTTGGGTGTTTGCGAAATCTTTGCCCCCGAAATTGGGAATGACGGTCTTTGGTCTGCCATAAAAAACAGGCTTTATAAGTCCGCAGGTGGAAATATCATAAACGCAACCTATAAAGAAATTATTTTTGTCTGCACAGGGAACACTTGCAGAAGTCCTATGGCAGAATGCTTTTTCAACTCCCTTCCAAACAAGGGATACTGGGGAACTTCCGCAGGAATTTTTGCCCAAAACGGTCAAAAGGCAAGCGAGAATTCTATTCTCTCAATGAAAGAATATGGAATTGATATTAAATCTCATCTTTCAAAACCCTTAACCCCAAAAATGATAGAGAGGGCGGAGCTTATACTTACTATGACAAAGAGTCACAAAAACGCGCTCTTAGGCCTAAATAATTCGCTTTCGGGAAAGGTTATGACTCTTTCGGAATTTGCAGGCGAAGACGGGGAAATCCCTGACCCATTCGGGGGAGATTTGGATACATACAGGTCCTGCGCAAAGGAAATTAAAAGGTTGGTTAAAAAGGCTTATGACAGATTATAAAATTATGAATAAGTCCCACATTGAGGAAATGGTGGAAATCGAAAAGCTTTGCTTCAACAGCGGTTTTGCCGAAAAGACCTTTCTTCGTGAGCTGGAAAACAAAATCGCATATTATATTGTTTCGGAAACAGACGGAAAAATTTCAGGCTACGGCGGAATATGGAATGTCTGCGGAGTTGCCGAGATTATAGACATTGCCGTCCATCCCGATTTTCGCAAAATGGGAATCGGTCAGGGCATTTTGGAAAAGCTTATTGACTTTTGCAAAAAAGAGGACTGCTTAGAGCTTAACCTTGAAGTCCGCGAGAGCAATATCCCCGCCCAAAAGCTTTACGAAAAGCTTGGCTTTATAAAAAACGGCGAAAGAAAAAACTATTATGACGGCAAAGAAACCGCCTTCTTAATGAGTCTTAAATTAAAATAAAAAACCGTTGCATATGCAACGGTTTTATTTTTTGCATAAAAAAACGGAGCAAGTTTAACTTGCTCCGTTTTTTGGAGGAGAGGATGGGATTCGAACCCACGGTACGCTATTAACGTACACAGCATTTCCAATGCTGCGCCTTAAACCATCTCGACCACCTCTCCAAAATGGCTTTGCGGTTTCGCAACTTGTTTATTATATCACGAATTCTCACTAAAAGTCAAGGGTTTTGGCAAATTATATTACTTATTTTTAACTTTAGGTCTTATGTCATTTCCATAGAGGGTTATGGCTTTGTAGTCCCCCATAATCCTTGATGTTATGCGCTGGCTGTAAAGATTATTTATGCCCTCTAAGTCAAGATTTGTTGAAATAAGGGTGCTCTTCCCGCTAACCAATCTTGAATTGATAATATCAAAGAACACGGCGCTGGTAAACTGAGTTGTAAACTCTGTTCCAAGGTCGTCGATTATAAGCAGGTCAACCTCATAGATATACTTTGCGATTTCCTCCGCGTCTTCCCCTGTTTCCTTGCCAAATTTAAGAGCTTCCAAAGTTTCAAAAAGCTTATATGCGCTTGTATAGTAAACTGTTTTTCCTCTTTCCAAGGCTCTGTTTGCGATGCAGCTTGAAAGGAAAGTTTTGCCCGTTCCTGCATTTCCGCTTAAAATCATATTGCTCTTTTCCCTATCAAAGCCTTCGGCAAAATCCATACAAATCTGCACGGCCTTTTGCATTATTTTAAGAACGGGAACAGTTTTTCCGTCAACAGTAGTCTCTTCAAACAATGAAAAATCAAAATTCTCAAAGGTCTGGTTCTTCATATATTCAGACAAATTGGCATTTGCGCCGATATACTTTGCAACGAGACTTTTAAGGCAGTCGCAACGATGCCCTAAAACAAAGCCTGTGTCCTTACACTTCGGGCAAGAATGAATATCCTCCAAATAGTCCTCGGGAAATCCGTTATCTTTAAGGAGCCTAATCTTCTCTGCTTGAAGCTTTTCAATATTCTTCTTAACATCGTCAAAATTACGGCTTTTATCAAGCACAGTTTTAAGGAGCTCTGCCCCTGATTTCATAAGTTCTACATCAATCTCAGGAATTCTTGGCGCTACGCTTCCTGTTTCCATTTTGCGATATTCCAAAATTCTCTTGTTTTCGTTTCTTATTTCTTCAAGTTCTTTTATAGCCAAAACATAAGCAGATTCCATTGTTTCCACTCCTATTCATCGAGCATATCCGAAAGGACCTGCTCTGCATATTTTTTATAATCAATTTTGTTGGTGTCGTTATAATTGCTGAATTTATTAGCACCTTTTTTAAGAGGCTTCCCTCCCTCTTCTTCCTGCTTAACCCGATAATGCGCCTCCGCCTTTTCAAGCTCTTCCTGAGTTCTTATTCCCGCATCATGCCAGGATGAAAGGATTTTATCCATATAGGACAGCCATCCCTTTTTCCCACCTGTGTTAAGCATCGTTTTGTCATAGGCGATTGGTATTAAGTCAAGAGGTATATCCTTTTCCGTTGTCCAGATATCGATATATTTTTTCTCAGTTGTGCTTAGCGCTCTTCCCGAAATTCCAAGTATCTTGCAGATTTTTCTTGCCTTTGAGCCGATTGCTTCAAGCTCTTTAACATATTCTTCTGCCTTTTCATAGGTGTTAATCTCTCTGTCTGCCCAGTCGATTGCCACCTTTTCAATATATCTCATATTGCCTTTGTCCACGCTTACCGCATAGTTGATTATCATTATAATAACCTCAACGGGGAGGGAGAGCCAGTCCACAAAGGAATATAAAATTTCCATGTCGTTACTGCTGAGTAGTTTCCCCATAATCTTTTCTGATTGAGAAAACAGATATGACATTTCTTTATTTTTGGAAAGGGTTTTGTCAATTTCTGTATGAGTGTAAGAGGGGCGGGAAGAAACTCTCGCTCTTATCTCATCTTTCTTTTCTTCTTTTGAAGGTTTTTCAGTGAAAACATAGCTGTTGCCTTCAATGCTTAAAAAGCCTTCCGCCTGCCAATATTCAATGGCGCTTTTAACTTTATGAGTTCTTATATCAAGGATGTCCGCAAGCTCTTCAAAAGAGAAAACTGTCTTGTCCTTTTTATACATAGCTAAGATATAGACATAAATCCGAAAATATTCCGGTTTTGCAAATCTTCCCCACTTTTCAACAAAGTCAAAGCCAAGCTCAAATTTTTCAGCCATATTTTCACCTCCCTTTTAAAATCAATTTTTTATTTCCCTACGCAGAATTTTTCAAATACTACATTAACAATTTCTTCCTGAACGGTTTCTCCTGTGATTTCTCCAAGACCTGCCGCCGCATCTTCAAGGTCAATATATAAAAGGTCGTATGGAACGCCCATATCTATTCCCTCTTTAAGATGCAAAAGTGCCTTCTCCGCCGCAACGAGAGCGTCTCTGTGTCTGCGGTTAGAAATGCTTATTTCGTCCTCTTTGTTTTCCCTTTGGACAAACTTGTCGCATATTCTTTCTTCCAAGGCTTCAAGGCCGATTTTTTCGCTATTTTGAGGAACAGCAAGAGGGATTATATCCTCTTTTTCAATCCCCAGTTCTTTTTCGATTTCCTCTATGGTAAGCCTTGGGGTTTTATCCTGCTTATTTAGGACAGCCATAACATTTTTCCCTTCAAGGCTTCTTGAAATTTCTATGTCTTCTTCGGAAAGTTCTTCTGAGGAATCAAGGACAAACAAAACCAAATCTGCATCCGCAAGACTCTTCTTCGCCCTTTCGATACCGATTTTTTCCACAGCATCTTCGCTTTCTCTTATTCCCGCTGTATCAGTTAAATGAATGGCGAGGCCACCCATATTTATATACTCTTCAACTGTGTCTCTTGTTGTTCCGGGGATGTCGGTTACGATTGCTCTCTCCTCGCCCAAAAGAGCGTTTAAGAGAGAAGACTTTCCAACATTGGGCCTTCCTACAATAGAGGCTTTAACCCCGTCACGGACAAATCTGCCTTTTTCAAAGCTTTCTATAAGCTTTTTAATCTCGGCGTTTATGGCTCCGACTTTATCTAAAAACTCACTGTCTTCCATTTCCTCTATTTCGTCAGGGAAATCGGCAGTAGCGCTGAGCCTTGCCGCAAGGGATAACACCTCTTCCCTGAGAGCTTTTATTTTGCTCCCAAGCTTTCCTGTAAGGGAAGAAGCCGCATCGTAAACACCAAGCTTTGACTTGGCATCGATAATATCCATAACCGCTTCCGCGCCGGAAAGGTCAATCTTGCCGTTTATGAATGCTCGGCGGGTAAACTCCCCTGCTTCTGCATGGCGGATGCCCAAAGACTGTAACTCATCCATTATGAGTCTTGCAGTCATTGTTCCACCGTGGCATTGGATTTCAACAACATCCTCCCCCGTATATGATTTAGGGGCGAGCATAGAAACAACGAGGGCCTCGTCAATAACTCTTCCCTCTCTGTCTTTAATGACACAAAGAGTCATCTTATGACTCTCAATCGAGGAAAACACCTTTCCCGAAATGGGAAAGGCGATTTTATCCATAGAAGCCGTTGCATCTTCTCCGCTTATTCTTATGATTGCAATTCCACCGCTTCCCATCGGGGTTGCGATAGCACATATAGTATCAAAAAATTTCATAACTAATCTCTTTTAATATTTGTTATAATTTCGTCTATAACAGAGCGTAAATCTGAGTTTTCGTCAAGCTCTTTCTTAACCTTGCCAACACCATGCATAGCTGTTGAATGGTCTCTCTTAAAGCTTTCGCCGATTTTCGGGAAAGACGGGTCGTCAAGGATTTCACGACAGATATACATTGCCACCTGTCTTGGGAGAACAACATCGTTTGACCTCTTTTTAGAAACCAATGAGCCACTGGGAAGCATATAATACTTCTCAACCTCGCTGATTATAACCTGAGGAGTTATTCTTCTCTTTTGCTGATTCTTCATAAGGTCAGCAATCGCCTCAGCCACAAGGTCCATTGTTATAAGACTTGTCCGCTTGATTCCTGCATAAAGAACGATTCTCTTAACCGCACCTTCAAGCTCACGGACATTGGACTTGACATTCTCTGCAATGAAAGCAACAATATCGTCATCAACCTGCAAATATTCCGCTTGAAGTTTGCTTTTAAGAATTGCCATTCTTGTTTCATATTCAGGCGGCTGGACATCAACAGATAAACCGCTGCTGAATCTTGTTCTGATTCTTTCCTCAATCTGCGGAATTTCAGTCGGAAGTCTATCGCTTGTCAAAACGATTTGCTTATCGCTGTCATAAAGTGCATTGAATGTATGGAAAAGCTCTTCCTGGGCAAGTTCACGGCCCGCAAAGAACTGAACATCGTCGATTAAAAGAAGGTCAACCTTACGGTATTTATTTCTAAACTCCTGATTTGTTTTTTCTCTGATAGCTGTAACAAGCTCATATGTAAACTTTTCACTTGTTGTATATAAAACCTTGCGCTTTGGATAATTTTCAAGATAATAGTTGCCTATTGCGTGGAGCATATGTGTTTTCCCAAGACCGCTTCCGCCGTATAAGAAAAGCGGATTATATGCCTTTGAAGGACTATCTGTCTCTGCAACGGCAAGAGCGGCAACATATGCCATTTCGTTACTTTTTCCCTTAATGAAATTATCAAAATTATATCTTGGATTAAGCGTACTTTCTTTTTGAAGCGGATCGCGATTTTCCTCTTCCATATCTTCGCTGACAATAACTTCAATGGTTCTCTTTTTAGATGTAACCATTTCAAGACAGCTTTCAATGAGAGAGAAATATTTAGTCATTATCATATTTCTGTTTACACCAAAAGGAACGCAAAGAACAACCTTTGCATCTGTCATACTAACCGCTTTAATAGGTTTAATCCAGGAATTAAAGGACACTGCCGAAATCTCGTCAGCAAGCAAAGCAACAGCTTTTTCCCAAATTTGCTCGAGCTCCATTTCTCTTTTAACTCCTCTCCTTGAGGGGACAAATCCCCTATTATATCCTTTATTTTTTAACATATCTATAATACCAGCTTTTTGGAATAATTTCAACCCCCAAAAAGACCAAAAACTGCGCGGTTTTTTCTACATTTTATACAAGATACAAAATATGATATTTTTCGTTATTCTAAGCCACAATATCTTCCGTTTTTTGCCCCTAAAAAAATTTTATCCCCCAAAAAAATTTTTTTGGGGGATACCTTTTAATCTTGTTTTTCTTGTGTCATTTTTGAAAGAATCACGGTTATGAGAATTATTACTCCGATAACAGCAATTATGCCAAGCATTCCCATACCCATATATTTAAGATTTGCAACAAAATTCCATAAATTTATATTCATAAAAACCTCCCTTTCTTATAAGAAGAAATTCAGTATAAGACCGCCTGCGATAACGGATGCAATCTGGCCTGATACATTAACGCCCATTGAGTGCATAAGCAAGAAGTTCTGGGGGTCTTCAGCGAGTCCCATCTTATGAACAACTCGTCCTGACATCGGGAAAGCTGAAATTCCCGCCGCACCAATCATAGGATTTATCTTCTTCTTTGTAAAAAGGTTTATAAACTTCGCAAACAAGACACCACCTGCTGTATCGAAAATAAACGCGAAAAGTCCAAGTCCCATAATGATTAAAGTATCAACCTGTAAGAACTTATCCGCAGCCATCTGGCTTGCAACTGTAATACCTAAGAAAATGGTTACAAGGTTTGCAAGAACCTTCTGGGCTGTTTCGGAAAGAGAATTTAAAACTCCACATTCACGGACTAAGTTACCGAACATCAAAAAGCCTACCAAAGAAACTGACTCAGGAGCAACGATGCCTGCAACAACTGTTATTATTATAGGGAAGAGAATTTTAGTGGTTTTGGAAACCTCTTTTCCCTCATACTCCATCTTGATTTTGCGTTCTTTTTTAGTGGTTAAAAGCTTAATAACCGGTGGCTGGATAATAGGAACAAGGGCCATATAGGAATACGCCGCAACCATTATCGCACCTAAATATTTTGATCCAAGCTTTCCTGCAACAAATATTGATGTAGGGCCGTCT
>JAFQRU010000080.1 GCA_017409915.1 Clostridia bacterium | reverse complement strand
GGGAGGTTTTTATCTGAATCATAAAGGGATGTTACCCCAAGATTATGCTTTAAGTGGTTATAGGAAGTTTCAACCCCTAAATCTCTTAAAACACGACAAGCGATAATATTGGAAGAGCGCTGAACAGCCACCTGAACTGTTTTATCCCCACCATCTTTATAGCTGTTTCGTGGAGACCAGCCGTTAAAATTCTCCGGCTCGTCACTATAAGAAGTTGATGCGTGGATAATCTCTTCTTCAATTGCAGGAGAATATACCGCGATAGGTTTTATGGATGAACCGGGCTGACGGGGAACAGTTGTTCTGTCTAAAATAAGGTTAGCAGATTTCGGGCCTAAGCCTCCGTAAAGTCCGCTTATTGCACCCTTAGGAGTTAAAACAACGATTGCTGACTGAGGAGTGTTTTCCGTGTCCGCTTTCCAGCCGAAAACGCTTGCACAGGTTTCAGGGTTTGCATAAACCTCATCAATTGCATTTTGCACAACAGGGTCAATTGTTGTCATAATTTTAAGACCGCCTGAGGTTGCTTTTCTTACGGCCAGCTCATAGCTGTAACCCATATCCATAAATTCGTTTGTTATTGCTTTTGTTATTGCCTCAACATAATAGTCATTAACCTTTATGTTGGCGCTTCCGTAGTTGGTCTTGCGGAATTTAAGTTTATAATCAACCGCTTTTTCATATTCATCTTCTTCAATATAACCAAGGTCAAGCATTTTCTTTAAGACTATTTCCTGCTTTGCCTTGTTATTGTTCGGGTTGCGGAGGGGGTCATATTTTGACGGGTTCTGTGTTATTCCCGCAATACATGCACACTCTGCAAGGTTAAGCTCTTCTACCGGTTTCCCGAAGAATTCCATTGATGCAGACTGGACGCCATAGCAACCGTTGGATAGGTTAATAATGTTTAGATAAAGCTCTAAAACCTCGTCCTTGGTAAGCTTCTTTTCAAGGTTAACGGCCTGAGAAATTTCCTTTATCTTTCTTGAAGGAGTGTTGTCCCAGTCCCCTGTGGCATTCTTAATAAGCTGCTGAGTTATTGTGCTTCCGCCAAAGTCAGAGCCCTTACCTGTAAGCTTGCCCACGAAATACATAGCTGTTGCTTTGGTTGTTCTTAAAATATCAAAGCCTGAATGCTTATAAAATCTTTCATCTTCTATGGAAACAAAGGCGTCAACCATATCCTTTGGAATATCCTCAAAGTCAACCCACTTTCGGTTTGCCCCGTCAGTTATGGTTGCCATATAGATTTCCTCCCCTGTTTCGGGGTCTTCATAGTAAATTTCAGAGCTTGTCCCAATGGTTAAGTCCTGAAGATTAATCTCGCCCACATCACCGAGCCAGCCTGCCATTGAGCAGAATATAATAAGCCCGATAAGCACAACAAAAACACCCACCGTTGTTCCGAAAACTTTCAGGAATGTTTTCGCCTGGTCGTTAAGTATCAACTTTTTCTTTTTATTCTTCCTTGAAGAAGTTTGTTTGCCTTTTCCTCGCCCTTTAAGTTCTGAATCGTCAATCGGCCTAAGCCCCATAAAAACGCCTCCTCTAAATACAGAGAAATCATCATACTTGTTCTTATTATAACATACTTTCTTCCTTTTGCATAGTATAATTTTCAAAAATAAGGAAATAATTTTAAAAAAGTTATAAAAAGGAGACTTTAAATTGGCCAGAGGAATATTAAAAGGTGTCGGCGTATTTTTGTTTTTAGTTGCTGTTGCGGTTATAAGCTGGATTACCTCTTATTTTGTCACTACAAAAATCAACGAGAAATACCGAGAGGAAAATCCCCCGTCCTATGCCGTTTTTGCCGAAGAAGACGAGCCTGCTAGCACCATTAAATTCGAATATTATATTGTAAAGCTTGAAGATAACTATCTCAAAGTCTATACCTGTGCAGACAACTCAGAGGAGTTTTTATACAGCGAAAAGATTATAACCTCAAATCTTACGAAGACCGATATTGAACTTTTAGAAAAAGGTACGGTTTTATATACAACTGCACAGCTTACAGAGTTTATGGAGAATTTTGTGAGCTAAATTTCTCTTTTTCTCTTGCTAATTATTAAATAATGTAGTATAATTGGAGTGTGAATTTTCATCACTTCAATTTTCTGCGTTTTAGGGGCTGATTTTATGGCGATACATATTAAAACTCCGCTTACCAAAGAGGTCGTTTCCTCTCTTAAAGCGGGAGACCGTGTTTTAATCAGCGGGACAATCTATACCGCAAGAGATGCCGCTCACAAGCGGATGATTTCTGCCCTTCAAAACGGGGAGAAACTTCCCATAGATATAGAAAACCAGATAATTTATTATGCAGGGCCCTCCCCTAAAAAGCCGGGCGAGGTTATTGGCTCCTGCGGGCCTACAACAAGCGGAAGGATGGACGCTTATGCCCCCACCCTTATTGCTCTCGGGCAGACGGGGATGATTGGTAAGGGCGAAAGAAATGCCGATGTCGTGAGTGCAATGAAAGAGCGCAAAGCGGTATATTTCGGGGCAATCGGCGGAGCAGGAGCTTTAATTTCAGAGTGCATTAAGGAGTGCGAGGTTGTTGCTTACCCTGACCTTGGCGCTGAGGCAATCCACCGCCTCAGAGTTGAAGACTTCCCTGTTTTTGTGGTTATTGATTCACTTGGGAACAGTTTATATGAAAGATAATTAAATTTATATATAAGGAGAAATTACTATGGCAAAGGTTACAAAAGACACTATCATTATGGATGTTTTAAAGCTTGATGCTGGCACTGCGCCTTTCTTCCTTGAAATCGGTATGCACTGTCTTGGCTGTCCTTCCGCTAGCGGAGAGAGCATTGAGCAGGCTTGCATGGTTCACGGAACAGATGCAGATGCGCTTGTTGCAAAAATCAACGCTTACCTTGAAGAAAAGGGCATCTAAACCTTATTTTGCTTTGTTTTTCTTTTGCCACAGGACAGTCTGTGGCAAAAGATATTAAAAGCCCCAATATTTTCACAAATTTCGTTAAAACACTTGACAAAGCGGTTTACTTTGGGTATAATAGTTGCTGACGCTTTTTGTGGTGCTTGCGCCATAAAAGTAAAACAGTGCGGGCGCATAGCTCAGCTGGGAGAGCATCTGCCTTACAAGCAGAGGGTCATAGGTTCGAGCCCTATTGTGCCCACCACACTTTTTTAGCGTTAAATTACATATGGGCGCATAGCTCAGCTGGG
>JAFQRU010000079.1 GCA_017409915.1 Clostridia bacterium | reverse complement strand
GTTGAAATGATGGGACTTATCGGCGCTGGTAACAACCCAATGGTTGGTATGACAGTTGCTGTTGCTGTTGCTATCGAAGAAGCTTGCAAATAATTTTGAGGAGCTTTCTTAAATAATGAAAAGCAAAAAGGCTCCCTTAATTTAAGGGGGCCTTTGAGTTTAATCGGAGGCGATTTTATGAAATATACATCCATCCGTCCCGGCGAGGAATGGCGCGACACAAACGGTGAGCTTATTCAGGCGCACGGCGGCGCTATGATATATGTTGACGGCAAATATTACTGGTATGGCGAAAATAAAGAAAAGTCCATAAGAGAAAAAGACATCTGGCATTGGGGCGTAAGGCTTTACTCCTCAGAGGACCTTTACAACTGGACCGACGAAGGGCTTATTATAGAGCCTGATTTAGAGGACCTTGACAGCCCTGTTCATCCAAAGTCAAAGATGGACCGCCCACACATTATCTATAACGAAAAGACCAAAAAGTTTGTTATGTGGATAAAGATTATGGGAACCAGACTTGACCCTTATATGCAGTATATGGTTGTTGCAACTGCTGACAGCATTAAGGGACCATTTACCTTTGTAAATAAAATGCTCCACCCTTGCGGAATGAGTTGCGGAGATTTCGACCTCTTTGTTGAAGACGGCAAAGGTTATCTCATTTGTGAGAGAGTTCACAGTGAAATGCTTATTATTGACCTCACCGATGACTTTATGGATGTTACAGCAAACTACACCGTTCATTTTCCAAGAAAATGTCCTCCATTCGTCCGAGAGGCTCCTGCCGTATTCAAAAAAGACGGTCTTTACTATATGTTCACATCGGGAACAACAGGAAAATTCCCTAACCCTTCCGAAGTTGCAGTTTGCGACAGTCTTCACGGGGAGTGGAAAGAGCTTGGCAACCCTCATATAGGCAACCACAAAAACACTTCCTTTGACAGTCAGATTTCCTGCGTTTTCAAGGTTCAGGGAACAGATAAGTTTATCGCTATGGCTGACAGATGGCTTATGGATTTGCCTGAGGATATGCCCGACATTCTTGACATTTTTGAATGTATGTTTGACCCTGATAAAGAAAACAAATACGAAGGCTTTGATGTTAACTCATTGACAGTTAAGAACACCTCTATCGCAAGATATGTTTGGCTTCCCGTTGAATTTGAAGATGGCAAACCAGTCTTAAAATGGGTTGACGAATTTACAGTATAAAATTAAAAGGCGCTCAAACGGCAGTACCGCCGTTGAGCGCCTTTTTTATTTTTAAATCTTGTCAAAAGCTTGCTTTAAGTCATCGATAATGTCATCTGCGTTTTCAATGCCCACTGAGAATCTGATTAAGTCAGGAGAAATTCCTGCCTCAATAAGCTGTGTCTCTGAAAGCTGTCTGTGAGTATGGCTTGCAGGATGGAGAAGACAGGTTTTCGCATCTGCAACATGGGTTGCGATACTTGCAAACCTGAGGCTATCCATAAACTTTATAGACTTTTCTCTTCCGCCTTTAACTGCAAAAGCTAAAACTCCGCAGGTGCCATTTGGCATATATTTCTGAGCAAGGTCATAATACTTATCGCCTTCTAAACCTGCGTAGTGTACCCACTCTACCTTTTCGTGTCCCTTTAAGAACTGAGCAACTTTAAGAGCATTCTGGCAGTGTCTTTCCATTCTTACAGCCAATGTTTCAAGGCCGAGGTTTAAATAGAAAGCATTCTGAGGAGACTGGATTGAGCCAAGGTCTCTCATAAGCTGAGCTGTTGCCTTTGTGATATATGCGCCTTTTCCAAACTTTTCAGCATAGGTTATTCCGTGGTAGGATTCATCAGGAGTTGTAAGCCCTGGGAACTTATCGGCATATTTCATCCAATCAAAGTTACCGCTGTCAACAATACATCCGCCAACGCCAACGCCGTGGCCGTCCATATACTTTGTTGTGGAATGAGTAACAATGTCTGCGCCGTGTTCAAACGGTCTGCAATTTATCGGTGTTGCAAAGGTGTTGTCAACGATAAGCGGAACACCGTGAGAGTGAGCAAGACGGGCGAATTTTTCAAAATCAAAAACAGTTACAGTAGGGTTTGTTACAGTTTCGCCGAAAACCGCTTTTGTGTTTGGCTTAAAGTATTTCGCAAGTTCTTCCTCAGGAAGGTCCTGGTCAACGAAAGTACATTCAATACCCATTTTCGGCATTGTTACGGCAAAGAGGTTATATGTTCCGCCATAGATTGCAGAAGATGTGATAAAGTGGTCTCCTGCCTGACAGATATTGAAAATCGCATAGAAGTTTGCCGCTTGGCCTGAGGATGTGAGCATCGCTGCAACACCGCCCTCTAATGCGCAGATTTTTTCAGCAACACTATCGTTTGTTGGGTTTTGGAGTCTGGTATAAAAATAGCCTGACGCCTCCAAGTCAAAAAGCTTACCCATTTCATCGCTTGTATCATACTTAAAAGTTGTGCTCTGATAAATCGGAAGCTGTCTCGGCTCCCCTTTTGAAGGCTTATAACCCTCGTGGATACATTTTGTTTCCTGTTTCATTTATTTCAGTCCTTCCATAAAAAACTATATGTTAGTTTCAATTATACTATTTTTTTGAAAAAAGTCAAGCAAACTATGGATTTTTAAAAAAGATTGTGCTATACTGTCATATATAATCAAATTTTGTCGGGTTAGGGTTATGAGATTAGATAAATTTTTATGCGATGCCGGCATTGGCAGCCGAAAAGATATAAAGAAAATCATAAAATCCGGGACGGTTTTCGTTCAGGGGTTTTCTTCCATTCGCCCTGAAACTCATATTGACCCTGAAAATGATAAAGTCTTCCTAAACGGAAGCCCCGTTGCCTACAAAAAATTTATTTATCTTATGATGAATAAGCCGAAAGGGTATATAAGCGCAACCTTTGATAAGCGTCTTCCAACGGTTTTAGACCTTGTCCCCGAGGAGTATCTCCACTATGATTTATTCCCCGCAGGACGCCTTGACATTGACACGGAGGGGCTTTTACTTCTCACTAATGACGGCCAGCTTGCCCATAATATCCTCTCTCCGAAAAAGCATATCCCAAAGACCTACTTTGCAGAGGTTTCGGGAAAGGTTACAGACGAAGATATAGAAAAATTCTCTGAGGGTGTTATTATTGACGGGGACATAAAAACCAAACCCGCCGTCCTTGAAATTTTGTCCGCAGGAGAGGTTTCAGAGATAAACCTTACTATAACCGAGGGAAAGTTCCATCAGGTTAAAAGGATGTTTGAGGCCGTGGGCAAAGAGGTTATATATTTAAAGCGAATTAAAATGAATGCTCTTTCCTTAGACGAAAGTCTCCCCTTGGGAGAACTGAGAGAGCTTACAGATGACGAAGTTAAACTTATAAAAGAGGGAATCAGTTATGAAGAAATCTAAAACTTTGGGCATAGTTATTTCCGCCCTTATCATAGTTTTAATATCTGTTATTGTTTTCGCCGTGGATAATCAGCTTTTCCGTGATTTATTCGGGAAAAACAAAGCTGTTTTCTATGGTCAGAAACTCTCTGCAACCATAAACGGCAAAGAGGTTATTTTAGACGGCGAAGTTATGGATATTAACGACTGCATCTATATCCCTTCCGATAAGATTTTATCTTCTCTTGGCTATACTCTTGGCTGGGATGACGAAACTAAGTCAACTGTTGTATCTAAAAGGTGGGGAAATTCTTATATTAAAGTCAATTCCCCTATCCTTATGAAAGGGAATGAAAAATATTCATCTCTTTGTCCAACTCTGATTTATAAGGATATTTTGTATATCCCTGTTGATATGTTTACATATCTGACCGATTGCGAATATACTATCGAGGGGGAGCTTACAAAGTCAAGGTATCACTATCGCGACACCCTCAAAGATACCACTATCGGAAATGATTTCCGCTTAAACGGAAACACTTCAAGATTTGGTCAGGTTTATATTACAAATAATTTTGCCATGGAGAGAGTTGAGGTTTCTTCCGATAGCGCTTTCTATTATGCATCCATTGTAAATATGCTTGCCGAGTCCCTTCCTGATACGGTTAATGTTTATAACATTCTCGTTCCCACGGCATCGGAGATTTACGGTACGGAAAGCGTCTATACTGACCAGCTCTCCGCAATAAAACACGCTTATTCCAGCCTTTCTCAAAGGGTCATTCCTATAAACGCTGTCCGTCCTCTTTATGAGCACGCAGGCGAAGACATATATTTCAGAACCGACCACCACTGGACTCAGCGTGGCGCATATTATGTTTATAAAGAGCTTATGGCTATAAAGGACCAGGAAGTTCCCCCTCTTTCTTCTTATGAGGTGAGAACAGGAAAATATACCGGCTCCTTTGCAAACTTTGCAAAAGGCACAAGAGGAGAAAGCCTTATCCGCTCCTTCCCTGACACTATGGAAAGGTTTATGATTCCTCAGTTTGTTTCAGGGGCATCCTATAACGATATGTATTTAAAATCCTATAACCGCTCTGTTCAGGCAGTTTACGGCGGAACGAATGCCTATGTTGCTTTCTTAGGCGGGGATAACCCCATAACTGTTTTGAAAGGCTCTGTTGGAAATGGTAAAAAGCTTGTAATTTTAAAGGAGTCTTACGGCAACGCTTTTGCTCCCTGGGCGCTTAACAATTACAGCGAGGTTTACATAGTTGATATAAGAAAATTCAACAGTGCAGGGGCAAGATTTAAGCTCAGAGAGTTTTATGATTTTATAAAGTTCGATGACCTTGTTATGTTAAACTATCCCGTTTCCGTTGCATCGAGCGGAATAAGAACGCATCTTTTAGATTTTGTCAAATAAAAAAATACGCCGATTACGGCGTATTTTTTATTTCCTCTTGAAATTATAATCAAGTTATGATACAATAATACGGTAGCAAACGCTTGTGTAGCACAGTTGGTAGTGCAGCTCATTCGTAATGAGCAGGTCGCAGGTTCGAGTCCCGTCACAAGCTCCAAAATCCCCGTTTGAAAAAACGGGGATTTTTGTATGCCGGGACTTTATAGTTAAAACGCTTTGCGTTTCTCCTGTTTCCCAAAATGCTCTCGCATTTTGCAATCCTGCGTTAAAAATATGCCGCCGGCATATTTTCTTAACACTCCGGCGTCACAAGCTCCAAAACAAAAAATCCTGTCGAAAGATAGGGTTTTTTTTTGTATTATTCATTTTTCATTATTCAATATTCAATATTCATTTTTTATGACAGAATTTTTTAATGAATAATGAATGATGAAGTTGCTTCGCTGATGAATAGTTTATAATTATAGTTGCTTTGCTTATGCAAAGCTCATTTTTATATGCATCTAAATCATTCGGCTCTTCCAAAGCACTTGGCGTTTAAGTCTGGTGTCTTTTTTGTTTTCTAAAATAATAATCGGCAAACCACAATGGACATAATTATTCCTGTTAAGTCTCCCAAGAGGGCGGATTTTAGGGTGTGCCTTGTGTTTTTGATGTTTACTGCGCCGAAATAGACCGCAAGGGTATAAAAGGTAGTTTCCGTTGAACCTGCCATAACCGAGGCAACTCGCCCCGCGAAGCTGTCAGGTCCGCAGTTCTTGAAAATATCCGTTATAATCGCCATGGACCCGCTCCCTGAAACAGGCCGAAGAATCGCAAGAGGAAGCACCTCTGCGGGAAGAAATAAAACTTTAAGCAGGGGTGCCAGAATTCTTGAAATCAACTCAATTATCCCTGAGGCGCGGAGCATTGAAATAGCAACCATAAGGCCCACAAGAGGGGGCAAAATATTTATAGCTGAGCATAGGCCGTCCTTGGCCCCCTCTAAAAAGCAATCATAGACCTTTACTCTTTTTATGAGGCCGAAGACTATTATCCCGCCAATCATAAATGGCACAGCGAAGACAGAAATAAATCTCATAGCCTCTTCCTCTTTTCAAAAATTTTGGTGGATATAACCGCAACGGTTACTGCCACAACAGATGCAATCCATATAGGAACAATTATCGCCCCCGGGTCTTCTGAGCCAAAAGTCTGGCGCAGAGAGATTATGGTGGAGGGGATGAGCTGGATTGAGGCTGTGTTGATTACCGCAAAGGTGCACATTTCATTAGACGCATCTTTCCTGCCGTTTATTTTATCAAGCTCTTTCATTGCCTTTATTCCAAGCGGAGTTGCCGCATTTCCCATTCCGAAAAAGTTCGCCACCATATTCATAACGATGGCAGATAACGCCTCGCTTCCCTCTTTAAGCCTTGGGAAAAGAATTTTCGTTATTGGCCTTATGAGCCTTGCAAACCCCTCTATAAGCCCTGATTTTTCCGCAATTTTGGATATTCCTGTCCAAAAGCACATTATCCCCAGAAGAGAAACGCAAAGGCTTACACCCTCTGTGCAACCGTCTATGGCGCCTTTGGTTATGGTTTCAATATTTCCGCTGAAAAGTCCCGACAAAAGAGATAAAACTATCATTCCTGCCCATATGTAATTTATCATTTTTCTCTTCCTTTCAAGGTTATCGCTACATTATATTTAAAAATTTTTTCAAGTATTCTTATCTCTTTTTGCCCTTTTCTGTCGGCTTATAAAAAACCCCCTCGCTCCTTGTCTTTTATTGTAAAGTTTTGCATACGGAAAAATTTGAAATTTCGTTTTTCCTATGCTAAAATACAAATAAATGGTAAATTTTTCCAAATCGGAGGGAAACAAATGATAACAAATGTGGTTTTTAAAAAGCTGACAACCGAAAGAGAGCCGAACAAGATTTTTGAGATTGACATAAACAAAATTATTCCAAACCCTTGTCAGCCACGAAAGATAATCAGAGAGGAAGAACTCATTGGCCTGAGCCAGTCAATCCGCAAATACGGTCTTATCCAGCCCGTTGCGGTCCGTCGGATTGACAGAGACCGCTTTGAGCTTATTTCAGGGGAGAGAAGGCTTCGGGCGTGCAGAATGATAGGCCTTGAAAAAATCCCTGCAACTGTTATAGATGTTTTAAGGACTGACAGCGCAGTTCTTGCCATAATTGAGAATATCCAAAGAAAGGACCTTGACTTTTTAGAAGAGGGGGAGGCTTATGCGTCATTACTTAATGAACACGGGCTTACTCAGGAAGAGCTTGCGGAGCGTGTTGGGAAGACCCAGTCAAATATAGCCAATAAGGTCCGCCTCCTTCGCCTTTCCCCGCATATTCGGGCAATGATTCGGGAATATAATTTAAGCGAGAGACACGCCCGTGCCCTCCTCCGCCTCCCTGACGATAAGGAGCGGTTTAAGGCTCTTAAAGTGATAGTTGACCGCAATCTAAATGTTATTAAAACCGAGGAATACATAGACCGCCTTATGGAGCCCATCCAGCGGGAAAAGGAAAAGCCAAAGAACAGGCTCAAAGTCTTAAAGGATGTCCGCATTTTCGCCAACACCATTAAGCAGGCGGTTGATATAATGCAAAAATCAGGCGTTGATGCAGAGACAGTTAAAACCGAAAACGACGATTTCATAGAATACAGCATAAAAATTTCTAAAAAGCTTAAAGATATTGTATAATTTTTCTTGTTCTTGTAAATACTCCTTACTGTGGAGGTGCTTAAATTGAACAAGAAAAACAAAAGCAAGAAAGAACAGCCCAAATTCAGTGTTAAGTCGGTTTTAGCAAGCAAAGGGTTTTACATAGCCCTTGTTGCTTTGATTACAGTTTTCGGAACAACTGCCATTGTTAAAAAGCTTGCTCCTACTCCATCCGCCCCTGATTCATCTTTTGACTCTCTGGCTTGGGAGGATGCAGTTAATGAGGCAACGGACGATGAGGAAGTTCAGGATATAATTCTTCCTGATGACGAACCTGTCTCAGAAGACTTCCCAGTTGTTACTGCCCCTGTTTCAAAACAGCTTTCTGAGGAAGAAATTTTGGAAAAGCTTGGAATGATTTTCCCTGTAAAAGGGGATATTATAAAAGAGCATTCCCCTGATGAGCTTTTATATTATGAGTCTATGGGGGACTGGCGGACACACAACGGAATTGACATCGCAGGAGACAAAGGCGCCATCGTTTTTACCGCCGCAGACGGCGTTGTTGAAGAAGTTTTTGAAGATGATAGATTAGGAATTGTTGTGGTCATCGGCCACGAGGGAAACATCAAAACCCTATACGGAAACCTTGCGGATAAGAAGTTTATCGAGGTTGGCAGAAAGGTGTCAAAAGGCGATGCTGTCGGTTCAATCGGGAACAGCTCAGTTTTAGAAGGCGAAGATAAATCCCATCTTCACTTTGAAGTTACCAAAAACGGGGAAACCCAAAACCCCTCTCAATATATTTCCTTATAAATGCAAAGAACGAGGCAAATGCCTCGTTCTTTGCATTTATGATATTTTTTCTTTATCTTTTAGCCGTCTTGCAATATAGACAACGGGAGTGTCAAGCAGCGCCGCCACGATATAGATTATATATGTGGATGCAATAATTGATAAAAGTGTTGTAGTTTCATATGTTCCGCCAAAGGCGAGGACATTGAAAAGAACTGCATTTATGAGCTGAGAAATTAGGGTTGCCAGATTATTTCTCAGCCACAAAAAGCCTCGTCTGTCTCCGCTCTTTCGGTTAGTAAATTCCCAGATTCTATGATACAACCAGACATCAAATGCCTGAGCCGCCGCATAAACCGCAAAACCTGCAAAAAGCACTCTTGGGGTATTTGAGAAAACTATCTCGAACCCCTCATATGCAAAATCGTTTGCCGACGGGGTAAATGCCAGCCAGAACTTTGTTATAATTATAAGCATAAGAGAAACTGCAATCCCAACTCCAACCGCTTTGCCTGCCTCTTTCTTGCTATGGTTTTCGCTCAGAATATCGGTAACCGCAAAGGTTGATGCGAACATAATATTTCCTAAGGTTTGCTCAAAGCCAAAGGCGTCAACAAGCAAGAGCACCTCAATATTCGCCGTTATGGTTGCAAAAACCGTCCAGGCAAAAAGGCCTGCTTTTCCGAAAAGGCGGTAAAAAATCAGCACCGCACCGTAAATTACAATAAGGTTTAAAATAAGCAAAATTTCATTAGGCATTTCCTTTTCCTCCACTAAAAAAGGTCGCAAAAATGCGACCTTATAAAATCCCTAGTTTTGTTTTGAGACAGGATGGTCACGAACTGTCTGTTATTTAGTTATTCTTCGTCTTTTTTCGCATAAGCAACAACCAAACGGCGATTAGGCTCTTCACCAACGCTGTATGTTGTTATTCTCTTATCGTGTTGAAGAGTTGCGTGGATAATTCTTCTCTCGTTTGGAGACATTGGTTATAAGGTTATATCCTTCTTTTCCTTAACAACTCGTCTTTGAAGACCTTTTGCAAGGCGAACCAAAGTTTCTTCTCTCTTTGCACGGTAGTTCTCAGTATCAACTGTTACCTTGATATACTGACCCTTGCCCTTATTAACATAAAGGCTTGTAAGATACTGAACAGCGTCTAAGGTATCCCCTCTCTTGCCGATTAAGAGGCCCATCTTGTCGCCGGACACATCAATATAAATTGTGTTGCCGTCGAGGCGAACTGAAAGTTTTGCGTCAAAGCCGATTTTTTTAAGCATTTCCCCTAGGAACATTTTTGCGTCATCAACGCTTTCCTTTGGAATAACAAAGTCATTTCTAACCTCGTGCTTAGGCTTTCTTTCTTCCTGTGCTTCCTTTTTAGGTTCTTCTTTTTTAGCTTCTTTCTTAGGCTTTTTAGCTTCTTCTGCCTCAGCTTCTTTTGTTACCCAGGCAACAATGTCAACCTCAGTGCCTACCAAAAGCTTCATAAGACCTTTCCCAACTTCGCGGGTTACTTCATAGGAAAGTTCCTCAGGAGTAACGCCGAGCTCTTCTGCTGCAAGAGCGAGAGCTTCATTAATGTTTTTTGCGCTTTTTTCGATTTTCCTTAACATCTATATATTCTCCTTTAAATGAATCGTTTTCAAGTTTAGGCATAACATATTTGTTTACCACCACAGTCTGAATAAGCTGGATAAGGTTGCTTATAATCCAGTAGAGGCCGAGGGCCGCCGGGAATGAGAAGGTAAACCAGGCAGAGATAAGAGGCATCATAACCGTCATAGACTTCATAGAGCTTGCCTTATCGTCTTTAACCTTTTCGCTTTCAGGGATAACTCTGTTTTTGTCCTGCTTATCGGTTGTCATGCCCTGAGAGATTTTTGTTGCAACCCAGGAAGAGAGTCCTGAACCCAGCGGGATAAGCCATAAAGCAGCGTCATGCCAGGTAAGACCTGCAAAGTTTCCCATAAGTAATGAGCCGATTTTACCCATACTTGGTGTGTCCGCAAGGTTTAAGCCAAGGAAGGTAAAGTCAACTGTGTTTAAATTAAGGCTTTCGATTGCCCCTAAGCCGTTTGCTTTGGCTGTTTCACCAACAAAGCCTAAGAGGTCTTTGCTGTGATGGATAAGCTGAGCAATCTGAATTTCATACATTGAATAGGTATTTCCTGTAATCTTCTGCCCGCTTTCATATAGTTTTTTAAGTCCCTGTGTCAATTCGCCCTGATTTAAAACTGCCCAGTCGTTAAAGTTAACGATGATTAAAGCCTGGTCAGCAACATCGCGAACTCCCATCATATAAGTAATAGGCTGACGGATTACCCAGTAGAGAGCAAAGATAATCGGGAGCTGAATAAGCATAGGGAGACATCCGCTCATAGGGCTTATTTTATACTCACTATAAACCTTTGCAATTTCTTTGTTTAATTTATCTTTATCGTTTGCATATTTCTTCTGTATCTGATTTAAAATCGGCTGAACTTTCTGCATTCTCGCCGCTGATTTTCTCTGTTTTAAATCAAGAGGAAAAATTGCAAGCTTAACTAAAAGTGTGAACAAAACAATGGACACACCGTAGTTTCCTATAATACTGTATAACAATCTAAGTACTGTGCCGAAAAATATTTCAATATATTCCATATCGTTCCTCTTTCAATTATTTAAGGCTCGTCCACCCCGCCATTTGAAAACGGGTTGCATCTTAGGATGCGCCATGCCCCTTTAATACTTCCCTTTACGGGTCCGTATTTTCTGATTGCCAATATAGCATATTTCGAGCAGGTCGGATAGTATTTACAACAAGGTTTTTTCATAGGAGAAATAAACCGCCTGTAAAACCTTATTGGGAAAATCAAACATTCCCCCAACGCCTTGGAAATCTTATTCATTTTAAAACACCTAACTCCTCTACTGCGGACATAAACGCCGACAAGAGAGTGCCGTAGTCAACACTTGCCGTCTTTGACCTTGCAACAATAACAAAGTCATACCCACTCCTGAGTTTTCCAATGTTTGTCCGATAGAGTTCTCGAATACGCCGTTTTGCACGGTTCCTTACAACTGCTTTACCAAGCTTCTTACTTGCGGTTATCCCCAGACGATTATATGTCTGCCCATTCTTTTTCGCATAAACAATAAGATAGGGGAGCACCACAGACTTTCCTTTTTTATATAATTTCTGGAACTGTCCATCACGGTTCAAACTGATTATAACGCCCATAATTCTACAAAAAAAGTCAAAAAGACGCCCAAAGGCGTCTTAGGCTGACAATCTCTTTCTGCCTTTTAATCTTCTTCTGGCTAAAACCTTACGGCCGTTTTTAGTCGCCATTCTCTTTCTAAAGCCATGTTCCTTGGAACGCTGTCTTTTCTTAGGTTGAAATGTTCTAAGCATTGTAGTCCCTCCTGTTCAATAAATTGGTATAAAATCTTTTGCTTTTGCAAAAGTTAATTATATACAAAGCAGTATTCCTATTGTATCACACAAGTATTGTTTTGTCAAGCAATTTAACAATTTTTTTAGGGCCTTATAAAGATTATTTCCCTGCCCTTTTCCACCCCGTATGTTACCGTGTAAACCGCGCCACCCGTAACTTTTGTTATGTATGCAACCACCGCCGAGCTATGGTCCACCATAAATCGATTGCGCTTTTTCATACATTCAGGGGAATAGAATTCGGAAACATAAATCTTATCATCTGCAAGGCTAAGAATTTCTTCATAGACCGCCTTATCCTTTTGCGTCCAGTTTTTATGCTGGTCTTTGCATGGGATAGTAAGGATAAGTTTTATATTCGGATACTTCTCTTTAAGCTTTAACACACACTTTTCAGCAAGGGTGTCAAAGCCCAATGCGCCCCCTGCTATAAAATTCTCATAGCCTTTTTCTATAAGGCTTATACATACTTTTTCAGTTTCCTTTTCCAAAAAACTTCTGTCTTTTTGGGGGATTATTCTATGCCCCGTAAAACAGCAGGTTTTCTCTATATCATAGGTCATAACAACACCTCGGTTTAATTTTATCATAAATATTCGTTTTCTGTCAATAAATGGATTGATTTTTCGCATCTTTTGTGATAGAATACATATATCTTAAATTTGGAGCGCGAATATTATGAGCATTATTTTTAGTCTTGCCGTGTTTTTCGGTGTCTGCCTTCTGGGAGATATGGTGTCCGCCATTTTGCCCTTCCCTTTTCCAGGGTCGGTTATTGCAATGGTTCTCCTTTTTATTCTCCTTATAATAAAGGCCATAAAAGTAGATAAAATAAAGAAATTAGGGGACTTTTTCCTTGATAATATGACCTTTTTCTTTATCCCGCCAACAGTTGATATTATTAACTATCTTGGGGTTATAAAAGAAGTTTGGTGGCAATTTATTCTCATTTGCGGCATAACAACCTTCCTGACATTTTTCGCAACCGCATATACGGTTAAAGGTGTTATGTATCTCATAAAACGAAAGGAGAAGAAAAATGGCTGATATTTTGACCTCACTGTCTTCGGTTACTGCCCTTCCCATATTCGGCATAGCTGTAGCTTTTATCTTTTTCTTTCTGGCAAAGCTTTTAACAAGAAGGTTTGACACTCCTCTCGTTAACCCGCTTATAATCAGCGTGTTCTTCATCTGGGGTTTTTACATTTTTCTTGAAATCCCTATGGAGAATTTCAATGCAGGGGGAAATATAATTCTCCTTTTCCTCCCTCTTGCGACGGCAGCTCTTGCAGTTTCGATGTATGAAAAGCGTCATCTTATAAAGAAGGCCTTTCTTCCTATTATTATAGGAACTGTGGTTGGAGTTATTGTTTCGGTTTCTTCCGTTCTTATTCTTTGTAAAGTATTTGGCATAAGTCAGGATATAACAATGTCCCTCTTCCCCAAATCTGTTACCTCGGCGATTGCTCTTCCTCTTGCGGAAGAACTGGGAGGATACAGCGCAATCGCATCGGCAGGGGTTTTTGTTACGGGAGTTTTCGGCGCAATTATGTGTCCATACTTTATAAAGTGGTTTAAAATCGACAATCCTATCGCCGCAGGTCTTGGAATCGGAGCTTCCTGCCACGCTCTCGGAACAACTCAGGCCATTAAGCTTGGAAGAACCGAAGGGGCAACAAGCGGAATTGCAATCGGCCTCTGCGGACTTTTAACAGTTATCGCTTCATTATTCTTATAAAACAAAAAGAGATGTGCCAAGCACATCTCTTTTATTTTATACCAAAGTATCTTTATCACGGATTTCGCTTCTTCTTATCTTACCGTTAAAGGTTTTTGGAAGAGCATCAACATATTCAACCACTCTCGGATATTTATATGGTGCTGTGTTATCCTTAACATACTTTTGAAGCTCTTTTGTAAGCTCATCGGATGGGAAATATTTATCCGAAAGAACTACGGTTGCCTTAACCGCAAAACCACGGATTGGGTCAGGAACGCCAGTTACTGCAACTTCCTTTACAGCAGGGTGTTCAAGCATAACGCTTTCAATTTCAAAAGGCCCTATTCTGTAACCTGACGACTTAATAACATCGTCATTTCGTCCAACATAGCAGAATGTTCCCTTTTCGTCGCGATACGCCGTATCTCCCGTATGGTAGAATCCGTCGTGGAGGGCTTTTTTTGTGTCCTCTTCGCTGAAATTATAAGTATCCAAAAGTCCGCAGGTCTTACGCGCCTGGCTTAAAACTCTTATACAGATTTCCCCTGTGGCACCTCTTGGGCAGGACTCGCCGTCCTCGCCTAAAATATGCACATCGTAGCCCGGAACAGGGAAGCCGATAGCCCCCGGATTTGGCTCTGACCAAGGATAGATTGTTGCTATACAAAGAGTGGTTTCTGTCTGTCCAAAGCCCTCGTAAAGCTTAAGCCCTGTGGCTTTCATCCAGTTGTTATAAATTTCAGGGTTCAGCGCCTCTCCTGCTGTGCAGCAGTGAGTAAGAGAAGATAAATCATACTTACTTACATCATTTTCAAGAAGCATTCTATACATAGTCGGCGGAACGCAGAAGGTTGTTACTTTATATTTTTCAAGCTTGCTTAAAATATCTTTTGCATCAAACTTGTCAAAGTCATAAACCAAAACCGCACTTTCCCCGAACCACTGTCCATAAAGCTTACCCCAGAGGGATTTAAGCCAGCCTGTGTCGGAAATTGTAAAATGAAGTCCGCCGTCAACAACTCTGTGCCAGAATACCCCTGTCATAATATGGCCGAGGGGGTACTTGAAGTTATGAGTGATGATTTTCGGATAGCCTGATGTTCCCGATGAGAACGCCATAAGCATCATATCGTCCGCCATAACCGCCTGGTCCCCTGTTGGTCTTTGCCAGTCAGGATTAGCAAGCTCAAAACCTGCTTCAAAGTCAATCCAATCGTCTCCTGCTTTTTTATGGCCGAGAACGAATTTCTTTTCGATTGTTTCGTATTGACCTTCGCCCTCGTCAAAATATTCGGTTTCCATTCCGTCTCCCGTTACAACAACAGCCTTTATCTTTCCTGCGTTGCAGCGATAGATATAGTCTTTTGCTTTGAGCATATTTGTTGCCTGAACAACAACTGCGCCGATTTTATGAAGTCCTAAAATACAGAACCAGAAATAGTAGCTTCTCTTCAAAACAAGCATAACCTTGTCGCCCTTGCGGATTCCCATATAGTTAAAATAGCTTGCCGCTTTATTTGAATAATACATCATATCGCGGAAAGTAAATCTCTTTTCTTCGCCGTTCTTTGAAACCCATAGCATTGCTAATTTTTCAGGCTTCGTTTTGCCAAGCTCATCCACAACATCATAGGCGAAGTTAAAATCATCGTTGTAGCTTAGCGTATAGTTTTTCTGGGCATCTTTTAGTGAGATAAAATCATCCCTCGTTGCGCCCACAAATTTTTCATATATTGCCATTTTTTATCACCTCTAAAATTTTTCTGTCTTATTTCATAACAACGGCGATAAATTGTGCTTCTTTGTCTCCAAGCGCCACCTCGGCATGAGGCACGCTTGCATCAAAG
>JAFQRU010000078.1 GCA_017409915.1 Clostridia bacterium | reverse complement strand
CCTTTTTATAGGAAGCAAGCTCGAAGATACACTCAATTGACTCCTGCTTTGCCGCCTCAATAAAGGCACAGGTGTTAACAATCATTATGTCTCCGTCTTCTTCGTCTAAGATAACCTCATATCCCGCCTCTTCCAAAAGCCCTGTCATCTGCTCTGCATCAACAAGGTTTTTACTGCAACCAAGGCTTACCAATGAAACTTTTTTCAATTAAAAGTCACTCCAATCAAATTCGTCAAAACACCGTCTTATCTCGCCGTAGCTATACCCTCTCCGAAGAAGCTGTGCCTTAATTTTATCCAAGGTTTTGCGGTCGGAGATTTTTTCATCCCCATAGTGAGCCTTCATAAAGCTTACAAGGGAGTTATAGCAGTCTTCTTCAAATTCAGCGGAAACCGCATCAATAATCCCCTTATCAACGCCTTTTTTAATAAGCTCATCACGAAGCCTGAAAAGGCCTTTACATTTAATATTTATGCCGTCGGAAATATACATATAAGCATAATTCTTATCGTCAATTATCCCCGCCTTGGTAAATTCAGCCAAGACCTCGGGGGCAACTTCACTATAACCCTTATCGCAAAGCTTTTTATAAAGCTCTTCTTCGGTTAAAAACTTTTTCCCGAGGCAATACGCCCCGTAGTTTCTCGCTTTTACAATCATTTCTTCTTAGGCTTTGGAACAGGAGTTACTTCTCTTTCGCCACCTGCAAAATCGTTTCTTTCAAGGCCTGCTGCCTCGCGGACTCTTCCTTCAACCTCATCGCAAAGGTCAGGATTGTCAATAAGGACTTTCTTAACAGCCTCTCTGCCCTGGCCGAGCTTGTCCCCATTATAGGAGAACCAAGAGCCTGACTTTTCGATTATTTCATATTCAACGGCCATATCCAGAATATTTCCTTCTTTTGAAATACCTTCGCCGTAGATAATATCAAATTCCGCTTCTTTAAACGGAGGCGCAACCTTATTCTTGACAACCTTAACTTTTGTTCGGTTACCAATCATACTTCCGTCGCCTTTGATTGTTTCAATTCGTCTTACATCCATTCTTACAGATGCGTAGTATTTTAGAGCTCGTCCACCGGCTGTTGTTTCAGGGTTACCGAACATAACGCCAACCTTTTCACGAAGCTGGTTAATAAAAATCGCTGTTGTGTTAGACTTGCTTATAATACCTGCAAGTTTACGGAGTGCCTGAGACATAAGTCTTGCTTGAAGACCCACATGGGCATCTCCCATAAGCCCTTCAATTTCCTGTTTTGGAACAAGAGCCGCAACAGAGTCAATAACGATAACATCGATAGCACCGCTTCTGACTAACTGTTCTGTAATTTCAAGGGCCTGTTCCCCGGTATCCGGCTGAGCCACGATAAGGTCGTCAATATTAACCCCAAGAGCCTCTGCATAAACCGGGTCAAGAGCGTGTTCTGCATCGATAAAAGCTGCCTCTCCACCAAGCTTCTGAGCCTCTGCGGCAATATGAAGTGCAACGGTTGTTTTACCTGAGGATTCAGGACCGTAAATCTCAATAATTCTTCCTCTT
>JAFQRU010000077.1 GCA_017409915.1 Clostridia bacterium | reverse complement strand
CTTGCAACGCTTGCATAAACGAGAGGCTGAATCTGCACCCCGACTTTTTCAAGGTTTTCGTTGGTGTCTTTAACGGAAGATTTATAGTCTACTATATTTATATATTTCTCTCCGTCAATTTCCGCCATATCTATTCTGTCAATAAAGCCTCTTATGGATGCCTCGCAATCTCCTGCCATAAAACGCATTCCCTCAAAAGGACCGTCCTTACCGATTTCAACCTCAAAGCCATAGGGCCTGAAACAGCTGTTGGCATAGAACTTGACAATCTCCCAGGCGGTCGCCGTTGCAACCCCAATCATACGGAAAGCAACATAGCGATAATAAGGAGATGTCTCGTATAAAAGCTCGTCACTTTTTTCGGTTATCCTCTTTGCAATCTCGGAAATGTCTCTCTTTAATTCCTCATAGGTTATCTTGGAGTAATCCGCGTCTGCCTCTTTAAGACCTCTTAAATAAACTTCAAGAGTTTCGTGCAGGATTGACCCTGTGTCGTTTGCTTCAAAGCCTTTTTTAAGTCGTTCTTTGGCAAACAGGCCGTAGTTCATAAAATACGCAAAGGCGCAGGAGTTGTATTTCTCCAATTTCGAAACGCTTAGCATAAGCTTCTGGCCATAAAGCTTTTTTGCCGTCTCCTCTGAAAGCTTTTCCTCGGGGGAATAGGCTTTAAGAGATGCAACATATTCTTTAAGTTCTTCTTTTAGGCCTTCGTCCTTTGCAAAGTAGTCATAAATCATCTTATCTTGCGAGGAGAGCTTGTCTGCCTCTCCCTTAACTCTTACCAATGCACAAAGGAGGGTTTTAAAAATCTCTCTTGGGGAATCAGGAAGAGCATCCATCTCCTCAATCCTGTTAAGGTTTGGGAAAAGGGTTAGAACTCTGTCAACAATTTCAGAACGGATTTTCGCCTTGCCTTCTTTATCCCCTAAGGGAACTGACAAAAACAGCATCTCTTGGGGGGACGCCAGAACATTATAGATTAAATTCTGCTCCTCCCGTCTTTTAAAGTCTGCCGTTGGAGCGAGCTCTATGCCATACTCAGAAAGAACATCTCTTTCTATATCGGATAGCATTCCCTCTTCAATATAGCCTTTGGGGAATACTCCGTCAGCAAGGCCCAACACAAACACAACTTTAGCATCCGACTTCCTGAAAGTATCAATTTCTGCAAAGGTAACCTGGTCAGAAAGTGGGGGAGCAATATTTATCTTAATTTCTGCAAATGCTTCCCTTATTATTTCATAGAACTTTTCATAGGTTATAAATTCATCCCCCATGCACTGTTCCATCTGAGAAATAACCGAAGAAAAGTCGTTCCACGCCCTTGTATATTCAAGAGCCCTGTCGCTTTTGCCTTTTTGGTTAAAGTCATCAACCCGCTTTGCCATAAGCTCGCTCAGGCCTTCTGCTTTAATATAGGAAAGAAGACCTCTGCAAATATCCCCTACTGTCTTTCTTCCTTTTATGCTTTCAGAAAGGTCGAGGATACGGTTAACGCTGAGGCGTTTTACTTTGTTTACAGTTTCAAGGTCAATTCTCTCCTCATCAGGAGAAAAAGTCCAGTCTTCTTTACTGTTCCAATATTTATGGGTTACATTCGATGCCAGGACATAGTTTTCGAATATGTCTGCCTCTTCCCTTGTATAGGCATCACTCGAAAAGCTTACAACGGGCATTATTCTTTCATAGGAGAAGCCATAGGCCAATATTTCAGCCACAGCCAGAACCTTTCTTATGAAAGCATTTTTGGAAAGGCTCTTTTGCTGATTTATAAAACAACTTAGTCCCATTTCGGAAAAGATTGCCGAAACGGATGCCTTATAGCTTTCTGTGTTTCTGGCAAGGATTAAAAAGTCGCGATGCTTATAGCCTTTCTCTCTGCAAAGAGAGGAAATAAGCTCGGCACATTTTTTCACCTCGTCATAGCTATCTTTGGCAGTTATTAACGAAATGTTTAGAGTTTCTTCCTTATATATATTATCAGGATATTTAAAATAATTCTCTTTAAGGTGGTCAAGCTCAGGATTTGCCCCTTGCTTATTGTTAATAAGAAGGCTTTCCCCGAGGCCGATTCCTTCCGCCTCTGCCTCCGCCTTTATTTTATTATAGGTATAAACAGAGGAAGAAAATATTCCGTCTGTATCGGAAAGAGTATCCGTGCAAAGAGACACAGTCATATCCGCCTTCTTCATAAGCCCGGTTATGGCAAGATGCTCAACGGGAGTAAAGCTTTTAAATCCCGAAATAAAAAACTCACCCTCAAAAAGCCCGCTCGCCTCAATCCCCGGAATTGCAGATATAAGATTTTCCTCTGCGTCGGAATACTTACCACTTATAAGATTATTATACTCCTCATAAATAAGGGCTATATCCGAGAGTTTTTTTGAAAACTCTGTTTCGCAATCTTTCTCTGACGCTTCTCTTATCATCTCAGGAGTAACGCCGTATCTTTTAAGCTCGGAAATAAGCTTTGCCGTCATTTTGGCAAAGCCTCTCTGGTGGACATTCTTGCCGTAATATAAAAGGCTCTTTTCAAGTTTTTGCATTGTTCTTTCCGCAACAAAAAGCTTGCCTGCCTTATCGATATATTTAAGACGGAGAGGGCCTACCTCAGAAAAGACCATATTGCAAAGCCTTGAAAAAGTCAGAACCTCGACCCAAAGCTGAGATGAAATGCCAAGAGTTTTAATCATTCTCCGCTCTTCATCTAAGGAAGCCTGTTCGGGCACAAGAATAAAAGACTTCTTTCCGCTCTTTATGTTCTCACGGATTTTGTCGTATATATATTCAGTTTTCCCAGAGCCTTTTGGCCCATAGATAAATCTTAACATATTCCTCACCTAAAACTATTTTATCATACCGAAAAATTTTTTGCAAGAAAAAAGCGAAAACGGAAAAACCGTTTTCGCTTTTATTGTTACGAATTAGATGATGCCCTGAGCCATCATAGCTTCTGCAACCTTTTCAAAACCTGCGATATTCGCACCTGCGATTAAGTTGCCTTCCATTCCATAACGCTTTGCAGCACTGCTACAATTGTTATAGATGTTAACCATAATTCCGTGAAGTTTTTCATCAACTTCTTCTCTTGACCAGGAAAGACGCATGCTGTTCTGGCTCATTTCAAGAGCAGAAACTGCAACACCGCCGGCATTAACAGCCTTAGATGGAGCAACAACAACGCCGTTTTCCAAAAGGTATGCAACAGCCTCAGCAGTTGTTGGCATATTGGAAACTTCGATATAATACTTTGTGCCGTTGGCAACAATCTTCTTAGCGTCTTCTATTTGAACTTCGTTTTGAGTTGCACAAGGAAGAACAACATCAACCTTAACGCCCCAAGGCTTTTCGCCCTTAACGAACTTAGCACCAAACTTGTCGGCATAGTCTTCAACTTTATCACGGCCTGATGCTCTCATTTCGAGCATATAAGCAGCCTTTTCTTCTGTTATGCCGTCTTCGTCATAAACATAGCCGTCAGGACCTGAAATTGTGAGAACCTTACCGCCGAGCTGGTTAATTTTAAGAACTGCACCCCAAGCAACATTACCAAAGCCTGATACTGCAAAAGTCTTGCCCTTAATGCTGTCTCCGCAGCCCTTTAAAACTTCATCACAGAAATAAACTGCACCAAAGCCTGTCGCCTCAGGACGGATTAAGCTTCCGCCGTAAG
>JAFQRU010000076.1 GCA_017409915.1 Clostridia bacterium | reverse complement strand
TATCGGAATTTATATAGTTTGAGAAATATGGTGTGCCGTATTTTGCTGTCATTTCAAAGAGAAGCTTATTGTTCTCTGTTTCTGACCAGTCAAAATCGCTTGTGATTGAATATGTTGGGATTGGATACTGGAAGCCTCTGCCGTTAGCATCGCCCTCAATCATAATTTCGATGAATGCCTTGTTAACAAGATCCATTTCAGCCTGACAATCGCCGTAAGTGAAGTCCATTTCCTTTCCGCCAACGATAGCAGGGAGGTCTTTTAAGTCATTTGGAACTGTCCAGTCAAGAGTGATGTTAGAGAATGGTGCCTGTGTACCCCATCTTGATGGAGTGTTAACACCGTAAACGAATGACTGAATAGCCTGTTTAACCTGCTTATATGTTAAGTTATCAACCTTAACGAAAGGTGCGAGATATGTGTCAAATGAGGAGAATGCCTGAGCTCCTGCCCATTCGTTCTGCATAATACCGAGGAAGTTTACCATCTGGTTACAAAGAGTTGATAAGTGGCCTGCCGGAGAAGAAGTGATTTTTCCCGGAACACCGCCAAGACCTTCCTTGATAAGCTGTTTTAAGCTCCAACCAGCACAGTAGCCTGTGAGCATTGATAAGTCGTGAATGTGGATGTCACAGTTTCTGTGTGCATCGCTGATTTCCGGGTCGTAAACTTCGGAGAGCCAGTAGTTAGCTGTGATTGCTCCTGAGTTTGATAAAATAAGACCGCCAACTGAATATGTAACAGTTGAGTTTTCCTTAACACGCCAGTCAAGAACATTAACATAGTTATTAACTGTTTCTTTGTAGTCAAGATAAGTATTTTTAAGGTTACGAAGTTTTTCGCGCTGTTTTCTGTAAAGAATGTAAGCCTTTGCAACTCCGTCATAACCGCCCTGAATCAAAACAGACTCAACGCTGTCCTGAACATCTTCCACAGCAACATAGCCGTCTTTGATTTTAGGAAGAAAATCTGCGGTAACTTTAAGCGCTAAGAAGTCGATAATGTTGTCGGTGTACTCAGTGTTTGTTGCTTCGAATGCCTTCTTCATAGCGTCTGCGATTTTGGTAATATCAAAATCTGCAATTTTTCCATCTCTTTTAATGATTTGATACATAATAACACCTCTTTATTTAAAAATTTCTTATAAAAGACGATTTAGTGTATGGGGAAACGATTGTTAGAAACTCTTCCATTTCCTCATTTGAGAAGGATGATAATCCTTCGGGGCTCAGGATTTCTCCCGAATCCTTATACTGTTGTAAGTAGTATTTGTCTGCACCCTCAATCCATTTTGCAAGAGAGAGCATACTCTCTTTTGTATGGATACCGCGGACAACGGTTGTGCGGAATTCGTAAGGAACTTTTCCTGTAAGAAGAAAGTCCTTCGACTCCTGGGTTTCTTTTAAAAACTTGTCCACTCCCGTAGCTAATGTATATTCCCCGGGAGAGTTTTTAATGTCCATTGCAACATAGTCGAGAAGCCCCGCTGAAATAATTTCTTTAAGAAGCTTTGGACTTGACCCGTTTGTGTCAAGCTTGATTTTATATCCCATATCCTTAATTTCGGAAAGGAAGGCAGGAATATCGGGATTTAAAAGAGGCTCTCCGCCGGTGATAACCACGCCGTCAAGTAGCCCCTGCCTTTTTTTCAGAAAGGATAAAACCTCGCCTGGCGAAATTTCTTCTTCGCTTTTTTCCACAAGCGATGCGTTGTGACAGAAGGGACATCTAAAATTACAGCCTTTCGTAAAGACTATACAGGAGACAACCTCGGGAAAGTCCAGAAGTGTCAGCTTTTGCAAGCCTCCGATATGCATTTTTATCCCTCCTCCCAAATGGGGTGTATTATAAATATAGCATATGTTGTTGCCCTTGTCAATACCAAAACACAATATATTGTGTTATTTTTTTTTAAAAAATTAAAAAGAGGTAATGTAAAAATTACCTCTTTTTTATCTAATATTAAAGAACCTTATGGCGTTTTTTGTTGTAATATCGGCGATTTCTTCGTAAGATACGCCCTTGATTTCGGCAATTTTTTCTGCCACACGGAAGACATATCCGCTGTAATTTCTTTTTCCACGGAAGGGTTCAGGGGCCATATATGGTGCGTCCGTCTCAATCATAAGACGGTCAAGGGGGATAATTTTAAGTGCCTCGATTGCCCGTCTGGCGTTTTTAAATGTTATAACCCCCGTGAAAGAAATCATAAGACCCATATTTAAAATCTCTTTGGCGGTTTCAGCGCTTCCTGAAAAACAGTGGACAACGCCCTTTGAGATTTTGTGGTCCTTTAAGATTTTTATGCATTCCCCTCGGGATTCTCTGTCGTGAATAACGACAGGGAGGGAAAGCTCTTTGG
>JAFQRU010000002.1 GCA_017409915.1 Clostridia bacterium | reverse complement strand
TTTGCTTCGATTTGGAGCGGAAGACGAGATTCGAACTCGCGACGTTCACCTTGGCAAGGTGACGCTCTACCACTGAGCCACTCCCGCAAAAAATTGTATTATCATTATACTTTGAAAACCCTAAAAAGTCAATAGTTTGGCGATAATTTTACGAAAAAAACAAAAATGGACATTTTGACGAAAAAATAAGGCGTAAGTTTGGTAAAAATGACGAAACAAAAAAAGAAGTTAATTGTAGATTTTTTCACAATTTTTTGATATAATTAAAAAAGTATAGCTGTGGAAGTATGCTATATTGAAATTTATGAAAATCCGTTTGGAAGTTTACGGTAAAATAAACTTTCAATAATTCACTTATAGGAGGGTTTGTACTGATGAAAGAAACTATTGCTTTCAAAGGAACAAAAGAGCAGGAAGAAAGACTTATGGCTGTTATCGAAAGTCATAAAGGTCAGGAAGGTGCTGTTATACCGGTTCTTCACGAAGCGCAGGGTATTTATGGCTATCTCCCTATTGAAGTTCAGGAAATGATTGCTGAAGGTCTTGATGTTCCGCTTGCTGAGATTTATGGTATAGTTACATTTTACAGCCAGTTCTCAATTAATCCAAAGGGTAAATACCAGATTGGTGTTTGTTTGGGAACAGCGTGTTATGTTAAAGGCTCAGGCGATATTTTAGACAAGTGTAAGGAAATTTTAGGCATTGATGTTGGGGAATGTACTCCTGATGGCCTTTTCTCAATTGATGCAACCCGTTGTATCGGTGCTTGCGGTCTTGCACCTGTTTTAACAGTTAACGATGATGTTTATGGAAGACTTGTTGTTGATGATGTTGAAGGTATTATCGCAAAATACAAAAATTAAGAGGTAAAAAGATGCGCTTATCTGATGTAAAATCTGTTTTAAATGCCAAAGTTTTAAGTGGCGAGAGTGAAAGTCAGTTAAACGAGAAAGAAATTCACACTGCTTGCGGTTGTGATTTGATGAGTGATGTTTTGGCCTTTGTTAAAGACCAGACCCTGCTTTTAACTGGACTAATCAATTCTCAGGTAATCCGTACAGCTGAGATGATGGACATTGTTGCTGTTTGCTTTGTAAGAGGTAAAATGCCAACAGAAGATGTTATCGAGCTTGCGAAAGAAAAGGGAATAAGTCTTCTTCAGACAGATTATCCGCTTTATCTTTCTTGTGGATTGCTTTATAGCAAAGGCCTTGGTGTAAAAAATGATTAAAAGATATATTTTGTCGGGAGAGGATTTCTCCATAGCCGGAGAAGCTTCAAGCAGTTTCAAAGCTGTTTTAAAAAAGCTTGGAATTGACGCAGGTATTATTCGCAGAGTTGCCATTGCTATGTATGAGGCGGAAATAAACACAATCGTGCATGGTGGCGGCGGGGAATGTGAAGCGGAAATTGAGGGGAATAAAATTACTCTTGTTTTTCGTGACCAGGGCCCCGGTATCCCTAACTTAGACCTTGCGATGCAAGAGGGGTATTCAACTGCAACTGAGGAAATACGCGAGCTTGGGTTTGGAGCCGGAATGGGACTTCCGAATATTAAGAAATATACTGATAGCATGAATATTGAAACAGAACCTGGAAAGGGAACTACGGTGACATTGGTCATAAATCTGTGAGGTGAGTAATATGGAATATTTCCACTCGGTTACACTAGATACAAATAAATGTCATGGCTGTACGAATTGCATTACTCATTGTCCGACTGAGGCAATAAGAGTGCAAAACGGAAAGGCTAAAATCATTAAAGAGCGTTGTATTGACTGTGGAGAATGTATCCGCGTTTGTCAGTCTCATGCAAAGATTGCTGTTGCAGATACTTTCGCTATGCTTGATGATTTTAAATATAATATTGCTATGCCTGCTCCGTCTTTTTACGGACAGTTCAATAGTATGTTCACAATAGGTCAGATTCTTACAGCGTTTAAAAAGATTGGTTTTGACCATGTTTTTGAGGTGGCAAGAGGGGCTGAATATGTCAGCGCCGCAACAAGATATATCCTTGAAAACGAAAATCCTAAAAAGCCGGTTATAAGCTCAGCTTGTCCGGCGGTTTTGAGGCTTATAAGAGAGCGTTTCCCAAACCTTTTGGGAAATGTCCTAAATATTATTTCTCCTATGGAAACGGCGGCTATTCTTGCAAGGCGTGAAGCCTCGGAGAAAACGGGTCTTGCTCCTGAGGAGATAGGGGTGTTCTTTATCTCCCCGTGTCCTGCGAAGGTAACAAGCGTAAAGTCTCCACTTACTCTTGAAAAATCAAACGTAAGCGGAGTTATAACTGCTAAGTCTGCTTTTAAGAAAATTATTTCTATCATCGAAGATGTTAGCGAGGAAGAAAATCTTTCTGTTTCCGGATCAGAAGGTATTTTCTGGGCTCGTACCGGTGGAGAATGTTTAGGAACAGGCTCAGTTGAAACAATTGCGGTTGATGAAATACATAATGTTATAACCGTTTTAGAAGAAATAGATAACGGGAAAATGACATCTGTTGATTTTGTTGAGCTTTCTGCCTGCCCAAGTGGATGTAGTGGTGGAGCTCTCAATATTGAAAACCCATTTTTAGCGTCAAGTCGTATTTCTCAGCAATCCAAGAAAAAACCTCAGATTAAAGAGATTAAAGATCTTGATGTTGACGGTTTGAGATGGGAAAAAGAAGTTCAAATTATGACTTTTGCCCCTCTTGACAGCGACCTTGGTGAGGCGATGCGCAAAATGGAGCTTATGGAAGAAATCTATGAAAGACTCCCAAAACTTGATTGCGGTTCCTGCGGTTCTCCGTCTTGTAAAACCCTTGCCGAAGATATAGTAAGAGGTTTTGCAAGTGAGAATGATTGCATTTTCTTGATGAGAGAAAAAGTTCGCGACCTTGCAAAAGAACTTTTTGAGCTTAACGAGAATTATCGTGATTTTAAAAAAGAGGGATAGATATGAAAGTATCAGAGCTTATTAAAGCGCTGGGTCTTGAAGTAATAACCGAGTCCAGCTATTCAGACAAGGAAGTAAACGGTTGTTATATTGGGGATTTGCTCAGCCGTGTAATGGGAAAAGCGCAAGAAAACAACGCGTGGATAACCATTATGAATAACATAAATATTCTTGCGGTTGCAACCCTTACGGAAATTTCCTGCATAATCTTATGCGAAAATGTTGGCGTTGACGAAACTGTTTTAAGTAAGGCCAATGAAGAGGGGATTGTTATTTTGAAAAGTCCCAAGAGCGCATATGAAATTGCAAATGAAATGGGCGAAATTTTAAAATGATTTATTATGATTTTCATATCCATTCGGCGTTGTCTCCTTGCGGAGATGAAGATATGACACCGAATAACATAGTAAATATGGCTGCTCTTGGTGGACTTGATGTCATTGCAATTTCCGACCATAACACAATCGGAAATGTGGCGTCTGCTATTAAAGTCGGCGAAGAATGTGGAATA
>JAFQRU010000075.1 GCA_017409915.1 Clostridia bacterium | reverse complement strand
TGACTACCCTTACGGAGGCGGACTTGGAATGGTTATGCAGGCCCAGCCTATTTTTGATGCTTATAATTCTATATGTGAAGGCTTAGATTATAAGCCTTATACGATTTATATGTCTCCTCAGGGAAAGACTTTCCGGCAAGGAACTGCAAAAAGGCTTTCTAAAAAGGAGCATCTTGTTATTCTCTGCGGACATTACGAGGGCGTTGACCAAAGGATTTTAGACGAAATTGTGGATGTCGAGATTTCTATTGGAGATTATGTTTTAACAGGCGGAGAAATTGCCGCTATGGCTGTGGTTGACGCAACGGCAAGGCTTATTCCGGGGGTGCTTTCAAGCGACGGCTGTTTCTCGGAAGAATCCCATTTTGACGGACTCTTGGAGTATCCGCAGTATACAAGACCAGCTGTCTGGAACGGAAAGGAAGTTCCTGAGGTTTTGCAAAGCGGAAACCATAAGCTTATCGAAAAATGGAAACGGGAAAAAAGCATAGAGAACACCTTTAAGAAACGGAAAGGAATGCTCCGAGGCGCAAAGCTTTCCGAAAAGGAAAGAGAATTCGTAAAAAAATTGGAAAAAATGTGATGTTTTTATCTAATTTTATTGATTTTTGAGAATTATATATGTTATAATAATATATTATATATTTGACATTTGATGATGGCGATAGATTTTATGGGAGGTGTATTAAAGTGGTATGCAGCGGTTGTGGAGCACATTTGATTGACGGAACCCCAAAATGTCCTTTCTGTAAGGAAATTTTCTCCGATACAAAGGGTGCTTCTTCGGATATGACTTATAAAATCGACTCAGTAAATCAAGTTGACCTGATTAAAAATACTTCAAGGGAATCAATATCCCTTGAAAGAAGACGCGAAAGGATAAGAAAAAGACGAAGACAAAGAATTATTGGCTACGGAATCCTTCTTGGACTTTTAGCGGTTATTCTTGCTGTTATTATCGGTATTGTGTCTCTCTTTGTCGGACTTTTCTCCGACAAGACTGAATATACAACAGTTTTCCATTCAGACAATGGAATGGAACTATATTTTGACGAAAATACAGTAACCCTTACAGACGAAATATTAGCTTCTGAGGCAAGCGACGAAATCTCTCTTGACAAGGAGGGAATTGTAAATCGCTCAGAGGATGGAAAGGTTACCTGTTTCTTAGATAAATATGATCCTAAGAAGAAGCAGGGAACACTTAAAGTTATCGTAAAAGATAAAGCTAAAAAAATCAAAACGGTAGCTGAAAATGTCAGCGGAGGCTTTTTAGTATCTGATGACGGCGAGCATATTTTATTTATAAAAAACGGAAATATAAAGGGTAACAGAGGGGAGCTCTGGTATTCAAACAAAGGCAAAAAAGCAGTTAAGATTGCAGACAAAGTTGATAAGGATAAAGTGATATTCTCTGATGACTTTGAGAAGGTTTTATACATTAAAAACTACAACTATAAAACTTTCTATGGAGATGCTTATGTTGCAAGTATCGGGGATTTCTCCGAGAAAAAAGTTGATACAGAGGTTCATGCTCTTTATATGACTTTGAACAACGGAAAAACTTATGTTTATTCAAAAAACTTTGACGACGATAATGAAACCTATGACTTATATCTCAATCATGAAGGAAGCAAAACCTGCATAGCAACAGGTTGCGGAAGTTCACCTGTTTTATCTGAAAATGAAAAGTATTTGTTTTCCTGCGGAGATAAGAACGGCGACAGATATAATTTGTATCGTATAAATGTTAAAAAGCAAACAGCGGAAAAAATCGTTTCAAACATGAATGAAATTATAAAGGTTTCCGAAAAAGGAAAGCAGGTGTTTTACTCTAAACTCTTTGAAAACAGCGTAGGAGATTATTACATCTGGTCAGAGGGCGAAACCGAATTAAAGGTTGCTGACGGCGTTAAATACACTAAGAAAAATCAGGTTGCCGTTTCAGAAGACTTTAAGAAAATAGCTTATGTTGCTAATTTTAACGAAGAGAAGTTTGGCGGAAGCTTATATCATTGCGAATACAAAAAGGATAAGGTTAGTGTTCCGGAAAAAATTTCTGATGATGTCTATGATTGCTATGTTTTAAATAATGGCAAAATTGTTTATAATAAAAATTACAGCAGTCGCAACAAAAACGCACAGCTTTACATCTATAACGGCATAGAAGATGAGATTAATAAGGAGATTAATCCGCGTCTTTTAAGAGTGTTTGACAACAACATCGTTTGCGTATATGATTTCAGTTCAAGCACAGGCGGAAATCTCTATTTGATTGACGAGGATATGGGAGAACACAAGCTTCTAACTGATGTTTTTGGCTTTGCTCAGAAAGATAACGGCGAATTCCTCGTTATTAAGAATAAGGAGTCCATAAACAACAGATTTGATTTATATGAAACTGTTGAGCTTAAAGAAACGCGTCTTATCAAGAAAGATGTTGAGGGAATTATACTTTATTAGAAGGTGATTTTATCAAAAGAGTTGGGATTTTAGGCGGAACATTTTCGCCTCCTCATATAGGGCATCTTGCGATGGCCAGAACAAGCTTAAAGTCACTTAATCTTGATGAAGTGGTGTTTATTCCTTGCGGAAATCCACCTCATAAAAAACAAAGCAGTATATGGGACGCCAAATTCAGACTTGATATGACTAACCTTCTTATAGAGGGTGAAAGCGGTTTTTCGGTTTCCGATATGGAAATTCTAAGTGAAGAAAAAAGCTATACGGCAAAAACTCTTGTAAAACTTAAAGAGAGCAATTCTGACACAAAGTTTTATTTCATAGTTGGTGCAGATTCTCTTTGCTATATGGATGATTGGAAAACCCCTGAAATCATTTTTGAAAATGCAGAAATTATTGCTCTTGGCCGAAAAGGTTATAAGGAACAAGTCGTTGATGACTACATAGAGTTTCTGCAAGAAAAATATGGTGCGGTTATTAATAAAGTCTTTATGGAGAATGTCGACATCTCTTCGTCAGAAATCCGGGAAAAGCTCAAAAAAGGCGAAGATGTGTCCCAATACACTGGCGAGAAAATCTACAAATATATTTTGGAGAATATAAATGAATTTTGATAAAATTCTTGACTATCTTAAAGAAAACCTGAGCGAAGAAAGATTTAAGCACACAATAGGAGTTGCTGAAACTGCAAAAGAACTTGCTAAGGTATACAACTGTGACTGTGAGAAGGCTTATTTTGCGGGACTTCTGCACGACATAGCCAAGGAAAAATCCTTAGAAGAAATGCAGGATATTGTATCAAGGCACTTTTCTGACCTTGACGAGATGACTTTAACTTCAAAAGCGCTTCTTCATAGCGTTGCAGGAGCGTGCCTTTCAAAAGAGCTTTTTGATATTGATAATGACATATTTGATGCAATTTTATATCACACAACCGGGAAGGCGGATATGAGCCTTTTTACAAAGATAATATATATGGCCGATTATATTGAGCCTATGAGAGATTTTCTCGGAGTTGAGGAAGTAAGAAAACTTGCTTTCAAAGATATAGATTTAGCAATTATAAAATCCTGCGGCAATGTTATTATACATACGGTAAATAAGGGTCAGGCTGTTCATCCAAACACTGTGGATGCGCGCAACTATTTACTGATGAATAATAGGGGTGCTGCGGAGAATGGAAAGAAATAAGAAAAGAATTTTGATAGTTTTTTCGGTTTTGGTTGCGTTTGCTTTGTTTTACTGCATTGCGTCGCATCGGCAAGTTCCAAGCTATATGGAGTTCGGACACTGGGAAAATACCGAAAAGGAAAACCGACGAACTTTTCTTGTTTTAGGAACTGATAAAGAAGAAACCCGTACGGATTTAATCCTTCTTTGCCAGTATAACGAGAAGAATAATCATCTCAGCGTTTTGCAGATTCCAAGGGATACAAGAGTGGAAAACGGACGGGGAGATAAAAAGATTAACTCGGCTTATGGCAGTAAAAACGGGATAAAAACTTTAAAAAATGAGGTTGAAAAGGTAACGGGAATTTATCCTGACAACTACTTTGTTATAAATTTTAAAGGGTTCAGACAGCTTATTGATGCAATAGGCGGAGTCGAGTTTGATGTCCCTGTTGATATGAAATATACAGACCCTGTCCAGAACCTTGTTATTGATATAGACAAAGGCTATCAGACGCTTGATGGGAAGAAAGCTGAAATGTTTATGCGTTTTAGGCAGAACGATGACCACAGCGGTTATGCCGAAGGGGATATCGGAAGGCTTAAAGCTCATAAAAGTTTTTATCGTGCCACAATCGATAAACTTTTAAGCTTTAACGGTGTTTTTAATATAGGCGAGATAATTGATGTGGCCAGGGATAATGTCAAAACTGATTTTACCTTATCTGATTTATTCAGATATATGGGAGATATAAGAAAACTAAATGAAAACTCTGTTGAAATTGTTATGCTTCCGGGACGAGGCGAATATATTTCAGATGGTGGGAACTCGGTTTCTTTTTATATAACTGATACTAATGAGCTTGAAAAGCTTAAAGATAAATATTTTTAATTTTAAAGGCGGTAGAAAGATGCTAACAGCTAAAGAGACAGTTGATAAAATTGTCAAAATTTTAGACTCTAAAAAGGCGAAGGATATAGTTGCCTTAAAGGTTGATACTTTAACGACTATAACCGATTATTTTGTAATTCTGACAGGTGGTTCAAGCACTCAGGTTCAGTCTCTTGCGGACAACTTGGAGGAAGAACTGCTAAAAGAGGGCATCCACGCTAAAAACCGCGAAGGGTATAATACTGCCGAGTGGATACTACTTGGGTTTAACGATGTTATAGTGCATATTTTCAAACAGGAAACAAGAGAGTTTTATAATCTTGAACACATTTGGAAAGATGCTGAAAATGTAGATTTATCACATATTGTTACAGAGAATTAGGAGGAGAGTA
>JAFQRU010000074.1 GCA_017409915.1 Clostridia bacterium | reverse complement strand
GTTACAGGTGTTGGCGTTTCCGCTGTTGCAGATAACCGCCTGGGCCTGTCCGTCTTCGATATGCGCCTTTGTTACAAGAAGAGGCGCGCCTTTAACGAGATTGGTTGTATAAACCGCAGCCGCATTGGCTTTTGTTTCGCTATATATTAAGGCAAGGTCTTTTTTTGTGTGGTTTTTACGGATTCCGCAGTGGATACCGTTTGCCTTAAACCCTTTTGCGGCACAAACACCGCCATTTATTATGTTCATATTATATTTCCTCTCTATACATTAAGTCCTGTTTCCTCGGGCACTCCAAGGAGAATATTCATATTCTGAATCGCTGAGCCTGACGCACCTTTTCCAAGGTTATCAAATCGGGCAGTTAAGATAATTCTGTCTTCGTTTCCGAAAGCGGAAATTTCCATATCGTCTCTTCCCGAAAATGCAAGAGCGGATAAGAATCCCTCTTCATCGGGAGTTTCTTCAAAATGCACTATTTTGCTGTTATATGTTTCTCTGTAAATTCTTCGGACATCCTCTAAGTTGCCCTTTAAATTCTTCGTAAAGAGCGGAACTGTAACTTCCATTCCGCTGTAAAAATCTGCAACAATCGGGGAGAAACAGGGAAGATTTTCAAGACCTGAAATCTTCGCCATCTCTTTAAGATGCTTGTGCGACTGGGCAAGACCGTATTGTCTCGGCGCGCCAAGGAGAGATGGTCGGCTGTCAGCCTCATACTGAGCAATCATCTGCTTTCCGCCACCGCTGTAACCTGTTATGGAAAAACAAGAAAGGTCAGCGTTAGGAGAGATAATTCCCTCTCTTATAAGAGGTTCAACAAGAGCAACGAAACCGCTTGCGTGACAGCCCGGGTTTGCAATTCGCTTTGAATTTTTAATTCTCTCTCTTCTGCCGAAAAGTTCAGGAAAACCATATTCGAATTCGGGGTTTACCCTGTGGGCAGTTGATGTATCAATTATAGCTGTGTTCTTGTTTTCTACAAGAGAAACTGCTTCTATTGCGGCGCTATCTGGCAAGCAAAGAAAAGCAATATCAGAGGAGTTAAGCGCCTCATATCTTGCATCTTTATCCTTTCGGATTTCATCGGGCAAAATTATAAGCTCGATATCTTTTCTGTTTTCCAATCTTTCGTGAATACGAAGTCCTGTTGTTCCGGCACTGCCGTCAATAAATACCTTTGTCATATCCGTTTCTCTCTTAATAAAAAATCAAAATATTTTACCAATTATCATTATACTCCTATACCCCTTATCTGTCAAGGAAATAAGTCGAAAAACAGAAACAAAAAACTCCCTCTCTGAAAGGGAGTTTTTTGACAATATATCAAGAAAATATATTAAGTGTCAAAAAGATTTATAAAATAACTTCCAGGCAAAAAAAAACAAAGACGGGATAAACCCGTCTTTGTTAATAAGTCTTAAACTTATATTAGTTAGATTTAATTGTGTATGTTGCACCCTTAACGATAACAAGTTCAAGAGCTTCGCCGTCATCGTAGTTTCTGATGATTGCGTAGTCAGCTACGTTGTCAGCCTTAGCAGAAACTGTTCCGAGTTCTACGTCATCAACATAGATCTTCTTAGAAGCATATTCAGCATCATAGAGTCTTTCATCAAGCTTAAAGCTTGCAGCAGAACCCTTCTTAACTTCGATCTTTCTGCCTGTTTTGTCGATTACATAAATGTTATCGAACTTGCTGAGGCTGTATGTTTCGCCAGCAACTGTAATCTTCTTGCTTGTCTTGTTGATTGCAGTAGCGTATCCCTTAGCGATAACTTCAGGAGCAGAGAAGCTGTAGTCGATTGTAGCAGAAACTGTTTCGCCAGCAGCTCTGTCGTTAACATCGTCTGTTACGATATCAAGAGCTGTAACAACCTTGCTTCCGTTAACCTTAATCTTAACGATATCACCGATTTCTAATGCGTCTTCGTAGTCAGCATATACAGCAGCTGTTGTTGTAAGAGCAACTTCTTCGCCGTTGTAAAGAGCTGTCATTTCGAAAATGCTTTCTTCATCAGCGTTAGAAGAATCAACGATATCTGTGATAACTGCTAAGCCAGAAGCAGCGTTGATATCTAATCCAAGACCAAATGCAACGAGGATGTTAGCATCTTCAGCTACCTTCTTGTTGCTGTAGTAAGCACCAGTGATAACTGAACCTGTTTCGATGTCAGCAAGTGTGCCAACATAGCTTGCAGCCTTGTCGATTTCGCCGCCATCTTCTTCAACGAAGTATACAACTGTGTCAGCGTCAAATGTTACGTTGTCAACTTCGAGGTCTTCAGCAACATAAATTTCATCTGCTGCGCCTGTGAATGTTCCTTCTTTTGCAAGAATGTCATCATCAGCATCTTCAACAACAATCTTCTTAACTTCGTCAGAAACAACTGTTAAGTCAACCATCTTTCCAACGAGTGTGTCAAGAGCTACTGTGTAGTCATCTTCTGTGCCATCAACATCGTAAACATAGTCGATGTCAGAGCCAGAAACTGTGATATCCTTAACAACTACTTTGTCGCCGTTAACTGTGAAACTGTTAGCAGCTTCGATTTCCTTAACGCCGTCTTTTGTTAACATCTGGAATGTGAATGTAGCAGCCTTGAAACCTTCAGCAGCTTCATAGTCTACTGCATAGATATATGCATAGTTGCCAGAAACAGAAACTGTTTCGTCAACATAAGCGATTCTACCGAACTTGTCGATATAGAACTTAGCAGCATCGCCAACCTTGATATCGAGAGCTCCGATAGCAGAATCATACCACTTACCATCTACTTTGTAAGCTGTTCCACCGATAGAAGAATCAGAAGCTTTTGTAGATGTAAGAGTTCCTTCAATTGTGTTCTGCATAACGTCAGCTACGAGGTAACCAGCGTATCCATCAGCAAATACGAGAGAAAGAACATCGCCTTCAGCGATAGCGTCAGCTTCAACTTCTGCGCCGTCTTTTACGAATTTAACGAGAAGAGCATCATCATCTGTATCGATTTCAGCAACGCCAACATCTTCCTTGAGGATGATTACGCCGTCTTCAATGCCGTCAACAACACCAGAAACAGCTGTTTCGATGATAACTGCATCAAAAGCAGCATCCTTATCGTTGTCGATAACTGTTACAAAGCCTGTTTCAGTAGCAACGCTTACTAAGCCTGTAAGATCAGTGATGTCGCCAGCGATATTGTTGTTCATAACCATAGCTTTAGGATCATCTGTAGTCTCATTATCAATAGCAAGCTTTGTGCTTGTCTTTGCACCGTCTTTGTAGTAGTAAAGAGCGTCTGCATCTGTCTTAGCAACATCAAGAGCAGAGATTGGGAATGTAACTGTCTTGTTGTAAGCTTCGTCAGCAACTACAGAAAGAAGTGTCCAATTATCATACTTGTCTTCGTAAGCGAAGAATTCAACAGCTTTACCAAGGAAGTTTTCAGCGCCAGAATCAGCAACTAAAACGCCATCGCCTGGGAATTCACTTACAGTTGCACCCCAAAGGTACTTGTTATCAAGTCCTGTGAAGTCAACTGCGAGGTCGTCTTCTTTGTCAATGCTGTTATCAGCTGTGAAACCATAGAAGTTTGTTGTAGCGATAACGCCTTCACCCTTAACGATGCCGAGGTTTTCAGTCATAAGAGTCTTGTATTCAACGCCTTCACCAGCATACTTAGATTCGCCATCATACTTGATGAAATCGCCAGAACCATCGAGGTTCCATGTGATCTGTTCAACTAATGGTGTGTCGATTGCGTTGTAGATGAGCTGAGCAATTGTGCCACGGCTTGCAGGTGTTCCTACAGCAGCCTTAACAACATCTTCTGTTACGCCTTCTTTGATAGCTGCAGATACATAACCCATTGGGTAACCGCCGTTAGCGTTAGCAACAACAGTGTAACCAAGTGTAGCCATGATCATCTTAACAGCATCTTCATACTTAACTTCTTCTTCAGGAGCGAATGTTCCGTCAGGACGGCCGTCGATTGCAACGCCAGTAGCAGCAGCAATGTAGCCAGAAGCCCAGTGTGTAGAAGGAACGTCAGAGAACTTTGTTACAGCTTTACCAGCAGCTGATTCAGCGTAACCCTGCATAGCAGCGATTAACTTAGCCATTTCAGATCTTGTAACAGTCTTTTCTGCTCCGAATGTTCCATCAGTATAACCATCGATTATACCAATCTTGTGTAATTGTTCTACCGCTTTGTAATAAGCGCTATCTTCAGCAACATCTGTGAAAGATGCAGCACTTGCGATTGTTGTTAAAGCAAGAGCAAAAACAGCAACTAAAGCGATAAGTCTTTTGAGATTTTTCATAATTCTCAAATCCTCCTTATAAAAATTTTTAATTTTTTTCAAATTTTATATATTCAAAGGCTTTCGCCTCTAAATAACAACACAATACAAACAGCCTATTTTTTAGCTTAATATGATTATATACTAAAAAAATTGGACTGTCAACAGCAAATTGAAAATGTAACAAAATTGTAATACTTTTCACAATTATTTGAAATATTAGTCGGTTTTTCGGGTATTTTCGCACCAAAAACCATTATTTTTTACGGGAAAACAGACCTATGCACCCTATCTTCCAATAATTATTTTAATACTTTTTTCTATAAATGTCAAGTATTTTTCCTTTTTTTCATATATTTAGGGGATTTTTGGAGGCTTGACCCTTTTTCTTCCTTATTATATATATAATATATATGGGCTTTTGTGTAAAAAGGCATAAAAATACGGCGCCGTTTTTATAAAACAGCGCCGAAACGACCTTTATTTAGCAGCCGCAACCGCAACCACTACGGTTTGTGCCTTCACAACCGCCACAACAACAAGAAATCAAGAGGATTAAAACAATTATCCAGATACAGCTGTTATCACCGAAGCATCCCATACTTTTCACCTCCTTTCACATCTTGTTCCTTTAATTAGTCACAACAACAGGAATTAGAAGAGAAGGTTCTTCCTTCATTTCCGCAACCGCATCCGCAACAAGAGAAGAGTAATATAAGAACGATAATCCATAAACAATTATTTCCGCAGCCCATGTCTTTGCACCCCCTTTATCGTCTTCTAATTTCATAATATGGCGCTCGGGGGTTTTGGTTACTTTATATTAAGAAAAATCTTGATTTTAATCTTCCCTAATAGTATAATAGAGTTAGCAAAGGCAGGGAGGTGCAGAAAATATGTCTTTAACCATTAAAGACGCGGAAATTTCTGTTGAGATTTTCCAGTGTTATGTCTCTGCCACCCTTTCCTACCGTCTTGACGGCGCAGAAAACGGGGAGGTTTTCCTTCCTTTTGTGCCAAAGGGGATCATTCACGCTTTTTCAGTTTCCTGCGACGGAGAGGTTTTCGCCTCGGCCCGCGCAGTTAACCTCAGAAAGCTTGGAGGGGCCCTTAAAAACAGCATTTCTCTTTTAAGAAGAATTGACGGCGCAATGGTTTTAAGGTTTTCCTCTCTTCCGCCATGTGAGGAGATAGAAATTTCGCTTTCCCTTTGCTTTAAGCTTTCAAGACGGGCAAACCACGCTCAGCTTTCTTTCGTGGGCCTTGCCGAAGACGCTTCTGCCTGCGCCAACCTTACATTTAACATAAACGGGGAGATAGAAAAGGTTTCTTCCCCTACTCATAAAATAACTCAGGAGGTTTTCCCTTCCGGAGTCCGCGCTTTGTCCGAGGCTAATATATATAAGGAAAGTTTTCTTTTGGACATCTTCTTTAAGAAGGCTCAGCCGGACGGGGTTATTATTTCAAGGCATCCGCTCCGAGACAATGTTGCCCTTTGCACTTTTACCCCTCGGCTTTCTCACCTTTTAGGAGAGAAAAAGAAATTTGAGATTTATCTTCTTCCCGAAAAAGACGCTCTTTCCAAGTGCATTGCGCCCCTTTCGGTGTTTCTTTCCTCTTTGGGCGAGGGAAATCAGATCCGCGTATTCCTTCGCGACAAGTGTGTTTTGGATTTTTCGCCACTAAGCGAGAAAACCATAGACGAGTGTATTGAAAATATTTTAAGTTCCAACTTTTGCGAGATCTTGTCTTGCGATAAATCAGAGAAAATCGTTATTGCGGTTGGGGAGACATCTTTCGATTTCGGTTTTGTGCCGTCCCTTACTATTCTTTATGGCGGAAAGCAGTCTTATTGCGAGGCTCCTTGCGTCTGCGTTTCAGAGGCGGACATGGGAAGCGTTATCCCTCTTGAAGTTTCAAGGCTTTTAAGCGCAAGGGTTTCCCCTGCTTTCTTAGAGCCTGTGGGCGGGCTTGGGGTCAGTCTTGTACCCAGTATGCTCCCCGAGGCAGTTTCGGGAGAGGTTTCTTATTGCTTTGCAAAGCACAGCGTTATCCCTCCACAGAAAATAAGACTTTTTGATGAAAATTGGAGCGAAAAAATTGAGCTTAAAGCCATTTCCACTCATTTAAATCTTTTACCAGTTGACATTATGTATGCTATGGAGCAGATAAAGGCCCTTGAAAGAGAGAAGAACTCTCTGCCTTATGAGGCAAGATGTGTCATCCGAGATAAGATTAACGAAATCTGTCTTTCTTACGGCATTGCTTACGGAGATGTTGCCCTTAGTGGCTTTAAAGGAGACACGCCTCTTGGGTTTATTGATTCAAAGAGGCAGTATAAAGAGCAACTTGCAAGATATTTCAGTGAGGACACTAGAACCGTTGCTCCGGAAATCCTTTCTCTCCTCCTGGACTCTCAGACGACAGAGGGGATTATCGCCAAAGACCTTTTCCAAAACAGCGATATGCTTGTTTTCTCTACGGCGGTCTCGCTTATCGCTCTTTATTTATACACAAAGGACCGCTACTCATCTTTTGCGAAGCGCTCTTTGGAGTTTTTAAAAGACAAAGAGGGATATTGGGCAAAGACGGCCCTTTCTCTTTGGGAGAACGGAGAGCTTGATTTAGACCTTCTTTTAAAGAGGGCAGATATGAAAATAATGTACGAACGGCTGGACGAGCTTTGCGTACTCTTAATACAAAATTTTGGGAGGAATCAGAAATGATAGCAATCGGATGCGACCACGGCGGTTTTAATTTAAAGAACGCCATTATGAAAAAACTTGAAGAAATGGGATATGACTATAAGGACTTCGGGACTTATTCCACCGACTCCTGCGATTATCCTGATATTGCAAAGGAAGTTTGTAAGGCCATTACTTCTTCTGAATGTGACAAGGGAATTTTGGTTTGCGGAACAGGAATCGGAATGAGTATGGCCGCAAACAAAGTAAAGGGAATCCGTGCCGCTCATGTTACAGATACTTTCAGCGCCCGTATGACAAAGGAGCACAACGATGCCAATGTTATCTGTCTCGGCGAGAGAATAACAGGTATTGAGATTGCCCTTGAAATTGTTGAGGCGTATCTTAACGCAACTTTCCAGGGCGGAAGACACGCAAATCGCGTTGCAAAAATCGAAGATTAATTTTCAGGAGTTTTTATGAGGCGGATTGAAATAAACTCAAACGACGCAGGTCAGAGAGTGGACAAGTTTTTAATTAAATATTTTAAGCATCTTCCCGAAAGCCTTATTTATAAATGGCTTCGGAAGAAGAAAATCCGTCTTGACGGCAAGCACCCCCAAAAAGACGCTTTCCTCTCTGAGGGGAGCGTTATTGAGGCGTATGTAAACGACGAATTTTTCCCTGCGGAGAAAGAGCTTCCCCCTTTTCTCCTTTCGGCGAAAGCTCCCGCCGTTGTTTATGAAGACGAGAATATTATAATCTGCGATAAGCCATCGGGAATCTGCGCTCACGACGGAGAGGACAGCCTCATAAACTCTATTCTTTCTTATTTATACAAAAAAGGGGAGTATAATCCCCTTGTGGAAAACACTTTTGCTCCTGCTCTTTGCCATCGCATAGACAGGAATACCTCAGGCCTTGTTATCGGTGCGAAAAACGCAAAGGCTCTTCGCTTTTTTAACGAGAAAATCAGGAATCGGGAAATAAGGAAAATCTATTTCCTTAAAACCGACCGACCTCTCCCTGAAAAAGAGGGTTTTATAAGGGGCTATATCAAAAAGGACAGCGCTCAAAACAAGGTTTCCTTCTCGGAAGAAAAAACAGAAGGCGCGTCCCTTGCCGTAACCTCTTATAAGGTCACAGAGGACGGCGTCTGGGCAGAGCTTTTAACAGGCAGAACCCATCAGCTCCGCGCATCCTTTGCCCATCTTGGCTGCCCGATTATGGGAGATGTCAAATATGGTGCAAAGAAGAACGGGCAAAAAGACTTCCAGCTCCTTCGGGCAAGGAAGCTTATATTTGACTTTAAGGACGAGGGCGATTTCGCCTATTTAAACCATAAAGAATTCGAGGTGGATTAAATGGATTTTACCCCTTCTCAGAAAGAGGCTATAAGCCATAACGGAGAGAACATTCTCCTTTCGGCGGCAGCAGGCTCAGGTAAGACTGCTGTTTTAGTTCAGCGCGTCATTGAGAAGATTTTAGACGAGAAAAATCCCACCTCGGTAAACGAACTTTTAATCCTTACATATACAGAAGCGGCGGCGGCAGAGATGAAAAGAAAAATTGCCAGCGCCATCAATCAGGAGTTTTTGAAAAACCCCAAAAACGTCCATCTTAAAAAGCAGAGAATGTTAATAGGCAGTGCAAATATTTCCACAATCCATTCTTTCTGCCTTGAAGTTATAAAAGGGAACATTCATCACACGGACCTTCCCGTTGACTTCTCCATAATTTCCGAGGTTGAAAACAAAACCCTGACAGATATGGCTCTTGACACCGTTTTGTCCCGGTTCTATGAAAATATTGACCGACTTCCGTTCTTTAAGAGCCTTGTTTTAAGCCACGGCTCAGATAAGACCGACGCAAAACTGCGAACCATAATTTTAAGCCTCTTAACCTTTGCGAGAAGTATGGCTCATCCTGCAAAGTGGCTTAACAACTCTGCCCTTGATTATAAATGCGAAAAATTCGAAGACTCTCCATGGCACAGCCGTCTTTTTGCCTATGCCAGAGAGGAAATTATAAATATACAGGAAATATACGAAGAAATTCTCTCTCTTGCGGAAAAGAATCTTCCTGCTGACCACCCTTACGCTCCTTTCTTTACTATCGAAAAAGGAAAAGTGAGCATTGTTGAGTCGGCAATCAACAATAACGACTACGAAAAAGTCAGAGAGGCCTTTAAAAATCTTATTTTTGAAACTCTCCCCACAAAGAGAACCAAGGAACCTCTCGAAGCCACCATTCAGAGCAACATAAAAGCTTTGCGCGACCTCGCCAAGAATCTTTTGGGCGAGCTTGCCTCTTTCTTTGCCTCTGACTCTTCTCTTGTTTTAAAGCAACTTAAAGAAAACGAGCCACAGATAAGAACTCTTAAAAACATTGTCCTTATGACTATGCGCGCTCATAAGAAAATGAAGCGCATGGCGGGATATCTTGACTTTAACGATTTAGAGCACGAGCTTATCTCTCTTTTAGAGGACGAAAAGGGCGCCCCCTCCTCTGTGGCGAAAGCGCTCCAAAACAAATACAAAGAAATTTTGGTTGACGAATATCAGGACACCAACAATGCTCAGGATACAATCTTTACTCTTGTTTCAAGAGACAACACCAACATATTCACAGTCGGGGACATAAAGCAGTGTATTTATAAATTCAGAAACGCTGTTCCTGAAATTTTTGCAGAGAAGGGAAGACGCTATAAAGTTTCTGACGGCGGGCATCTCATAAAGCTTTCTCAGAATTTCAGAAGCAGGCACAATGTTTTAGACTTTACCAACTATGTTTTCAGTCAGATTATGACTGAGCGTAGCTGCGGAATTGAATATGGAGAGGAAGAGCGCCTTGAATTTGGCGCAACCTATTATCCGTCTGAGGAAAACCCTCGGAGATACATCCCTGAATTTAATATTGTTGACGGTCGCACAGTTGAGGATAACTCAACCGCAGAGGCATTCTCTGTTGCAAAACGAATCAAAGAACTTGTAACAAAAGAAAAGCTTCCAATTACCGACCCGAAAACCGGAGAAATCCGGCCTGTCCGCTACTCTGATATTGTTATTCTTTTAAGAAACGCCAAATCGGGCGGAAAAATCTTTGAGGAAGTTTTAACCCAGAACCAGATTCCTGTATACAGCGACATCGGACAGAGCTATCTTGACACGGTGGAAGTGCAGACAGTTCTTTCATTCCTTGAAATTATCGACAATCCTTATCAGGATATTCCTCTTATTGCAGTTTTGCGCTCTCCTCTTTACAGGTTTACCCCCGAAAGCCTTGCAAATATCCGAAGCGTCAAAAAAAGATGTTCCTTCTTTGATGCTCTTTGCGAAGCCTCTTCCCAAGGGGACGCGAATTGCAAGAAGTTCCTTGACGAATTAAACGCTCTTCGTGACGAGGCGGAATATTTAAGCGTAAGCGAACTTATTTTGCTTATCCTAAACCGCTATAACTACAAAGAAATTGTTTCAGGGGAAGAAAACGGCGAAATCAAAGGGGAAAATCTCCGTCTTTTGTTTGAGAGGGCGGCGGAATATGACGAAACTCCAAACGGAAGTCTGTTTGGCTTTATGCTCTACATCCGCACTCTTATCGATGCGGAAATGGACCTTACCCCCGCAAAAACTGAGGGGGAAAACTCCAACAC
>JAFQRU010000073.1 GCA_017409915.1 Clostridia bacterium | reverse complement strand
TCTCTTTTTGGGGAAAGGTGGCGGTTAAGACTTTCAAGCTGATAGGAAAAAGGCTCTTCGGTGTCGCCCATCCAACCCGTGTGAACCGAGCAGAAAATCTTATTCCCGATTTTGACGGATAGTGCTTTGCGAGTCCGAAAATTTTTATAGTCCGTCCCCTTTGAAATATAAAAAGATTTTATTTCTTCAAAAGGCAGGCGGGAGAAGAGGGCAAGCCCCTCGTCAAATTTTTCGTATCCGCATTTTATCCCTGCCCAGGTGAAAAAATAATTTTCTCCCTGCTCTTTAAGGATTTTCGCAACCCTTAAAGCGTGATTGCCAATTTTAAGGGGAATGAAGTTATCTCCTTTTATAAATCCGAAAATTTCGGGGGAGGGACAAAGGGGAGAATTAATCCCCTGATTTACCTCTTGAAGTGCAATAACATCAGGTTTTATTTTAACAATTTCCCGGGCAAAAATCAAGCACTTTTTTTCATATTCTTCTTCAATAAGGCTGTGAGTGTTAAGTGTTAAAAGCTTCATATTAAAGAATATCGTTAATGTCGGACTTTAAAATGTCTGCCTGAGGTCCGTAAACCGCCTGAACTCCTGTACCCTTGACGAAAAGGCCAAGAGCTCCTTCTTTTTTCCACTCAATAAGAGGGGCGACTTTCTCGGGGTCCTTGACGGTTATCCGAAGCCGTGTCATACAAGCGTCAACCAAGGAAATATTTTCCCGTCCGCCAAGGAGAGAAATAATTCTCTCCGCTTTGTCGTTTTTCTTTTCCTCTTTGTCGTTTGGAACTTCTTCTAAGGGGGCGTCGGTGTAATTCCCCATTCGTCCCGGGGTTGCATAGCCTAGTTTTCCTATCATATAATATGCAACGAAATAGCCTATGGCGAAGAAAAGAATTGTGATTAAAACAAAGTTTATGATGTCTCCTAAAAGTCCTGCGTTAATTGACATAGGGAGCCTTGTTAAAAGTTCAATGTTCCCGAAAGAGTGGAGCCTTAAATTTATAATTCCCGCCGAGGCAAAGGCTATGCCCTGCAAAATGGAATAGACAATATAAAGAGGGATTGCGCAGAACATAAACATAAATTCAAGAGGCTCTGTTACCCCCGTTAAAAATACCGCAAGTCCTGCGGAGAGGAACATAGATTTATAATTTGCCCGCTTGTCCTTGTCAACTCTGCGATACATAGCGAGGCCAACCCCTAAAAGAAGACCTGATGAGCCAATCATCTGCCCAACTTTAAATCTTGCAGGAGTAATTCCGTTTAAGAGTGCGGTGTATGACGCTGTGTCCCCTGCGTTTTTAAAGCCGATAAGGTCAGAAATCCAGGCAAGCCAAAGTGGGTCCTGACCGAAAACGGTTGTGCCGGCGCTGGCCCCCGTCTGAATTATATAAGTGCCTCCGAAAGAGGTGTAGTTCATAGGGATTGTCAGCATATGATGAAGCCCGAATGGGAGAAGAAGACGCTCTAATGTTCCGTAAATAAAGGGCGCAAGGATTGGGGAAGTATCCGCCGAAGATGCAATCCAAAGGCCGAACTTGTTAATCCCCATCTGGATAAACGGCCAGATAAGAGAAAGAATTAAAGATGCAATAGCCGAATAGAAAATTACAACAAGCGGAACAAATCGTTTGCCGTTAAAGAATGACAAAACATCGGGAAGTTTTCTGAAATTATAGTATTTATTATAAACAATTCCCCCTAAGAAACCTGAAATAATGCCCACGAAAACACCCATATTAAGAGCAGGGGAGCCAAGAACGGAAGTAAAATATCCGTTAACGGCAATTTCCTGACCGAAAAGGGTATAGGTTGTGGCATCAGGATTTGCCAGCATATCTGCCGTAACGCCGAAAATGTTTCCTGTTATATTATTTATGAGAATAAATGCAAGAAGTGCCGCAAAGGCTCCCCCTGCTCTCTCTTTTGCCCAGGACCCGCCGATTGCCACGGCGAATAGAATGTGGAGATTTCCTATAATCGCCCAGCCGATATTTTCAAGGATACTGCCTATGCGCAAAACAATGGAAGCATCGCCCCCCGACATTGAGATAAGCTTTCCTATGCTTATCATAATTCCCGCCGCAGGCATAACGGCGATAACCACCATCAAAACCTTGCCCAGCTTTTGGAGGAAGTCGAAAACTTTCCCCTTTCCTGCTCCCTTTGTATCAGGCTCTTCCGACGGGAGAGAAACTGTGAAAAGGGTTTCTTTTGGATTTTTAAGAGAGTCGCTTTGGGGTTTTATTTCTGCTCCCTCAGGGAGATTGCAGACAATAACAGGGGTTATGGGGTTTATATTGTTGTTTTTAAGAACGCTAAGGTCAACCTCTGCAATAAGGTCCCCTGCCTTGACCTTATCCCCTTCTTTTTTAAAGACCGTAAAGCCTTTTCCGCCCAGAGAAACCGTATCAAGTCCAATGTGGATTAAAACTTCAAGGCCGTTATCCCCTGTAAAACTGAAAGCGTGTTTTGTTGAGGCGATATTGGTAAGCTCTCCGTCAACCGGGCTTAAAATTTTCCCGTCTTTGGGGATAATCGCAACTCCGTCCCCCAAAATTTTTTCCGAAAAGGTGGAGTCAGGGACCTTTCGGAGAGGGACAATTTCCCCTAAGATAGGGGAGATAACTTTTGGTATCTTCTTGTTTTTCATTACTTTTTATTCCTTTCTTCTAAGTGCCAAATATCTTCATTATACTCTTTTATTGTTCTGTCTGAGGAGAAATATGAGGCACCGCTGATATTATAAAGCATTTTTTCTGCCCAGGAAATGCGGTCTTCATAGTCTGAAAGCGCATTGTCCTTGGTTTCTTTATAGCTCTCAAAATCGGGGAAGGTCATAAAATAATCTTTCTTTAAAAGCTCAGTTTTAAGACGGGTAAGGGACTTTTCGTCTCCGATTTCCTTCATTTTTTCGTCTGTGATAAAATCAACGCACCTTTTAAGAGCAGGGTTTTTAAGATAATAATCTTCGCTCTTATAATTTTTTTGCTTATAGCGGAGAAGAACTGTCTTGCTGTCTTCCCCGAAGATATAAATATTGTCATCCCCAACAATTTTATGAATTTCAACATTGGCTCCGTCCATTGTTCCAAGAGTTATAGCACCATTTAACATAAGCTTCATATTCCCCGTTCCGCTTGCCTCTTTCGACGCAAGGGAAATCTGTTCGGAAATGTCGCAGGCAGGAATAAGTTTTTCCGCAATTGTTACATTATAGTTTTCCACCATAACAATTTTAAGATGAGGCGATACAGCCTTGTCGGCTTCTATAAGCTTGCCCAGGCAGAGGATAAGATGAATAATATCCTTTGCAATGGTGTAAGCCGGGGCCGCCTTTGCCCCGAAGATTGCGGTTATGGGGCGGAGAGGAAGCTTTCCTTCTTTAATTTCAAAGTATTTATCTATAAGATAAAGGGCGTTAAGCTGCTGCCTTTTATATTCATGAAGTCTCTTTATCTGCATATCAAAAACGGAGTTTTCGTTAAGCGCTATCTTTTGAGTTCTATAAAGATAGTCGCAAAGGCGTTTTTTGCTTTCCCGTTTTATCTCTAAAAGGCGGTTTAAGAATTTCTCGTCCTTTGCATAATCTTTAAGCTTTTTAAGTTCGGCTGGGTCTTTCTTAAAGCCGTTTCCGATTTTGTCTTTAATTAAATCTGTAAGAGGTTTGTTTGAATTAAGAAGCCAACGGCGGAAGGTTATGCCGTTAGTTTTGTTGTTGAATTTGTCGGGGTAGATTTTATAGAAAGAGGAAAGCTCGTTCTCTTTTAAAATAGAGGTGTGAAGAGCCGCCACCCCGTTTACGCTGAAACAGTAGTGGATGTCCATATTCGCCATATGAACTCTGTCGTCTTTGTCAATTATATAAACCGTTTCATCAGGAAATTTTCTTCTCACTCTGCCGTCAAGGATTTCTATAATTGGAACAATCTGCGGAGCAACCTCTTTTAAAAATGAGATGTCCCATTTTTCAAGAGCCTCGGCCAAGATTGTGTGGTTTGTGTAGGCAACAGTTTTTGAAACGGCGGAAATTGCATCGTCAAGGCTAAGACCTTTCTCCATTAAAAGACGGATAAGCTCAGGAATAATCATTGAGGGGTGAGTGTCGTTAATCTGGATTACGGCATAGTCGGAAAGGTCATAAAGCTTACATCCCTTTTCAATGCATTCGTCCAAAATGAGCTGAGCGGCGCAGCTAACCATAAAATATTGCTGATAAACCCGAAGTAGCCGACCCTTATCGTCGCTGTCGTCAGGATAAAGAAAGAGTGTAAGGTTTCTCTTAATATCCTCTTTATCAAAGTCAATCCCTTTTTTAACAAGGCCCTCGTCAATGGTTTCTATATCAAAAAGACGAAGAGAATTAACTCCGCCCATATAGCCGATAACATCAAGATTTAAAAGCCTTGCAGAAACAGAAAAATCTTTAAAAGAGACCGTATAGGATTTGTTTTCCCCCTCTAAAAAGCCTGATGCGTCAAGCCATGGGTTTATCTCTTCTGTTTGCTTGCTGTCTTTAAAGACCTGCTTGAAAAGGCCAAAGTGATAGCAAAGGCCAATTCCGTCTCCGCATAGATTTAAGGTTGCGATGGAGTCTAAAAAGCAGGCGGCAAGACGGCCAAGACCACCGTTTCCTAGTGATGGCTCCGCCTCCATTTCTTCAAACTTTTCTAATGAATATCCGTTTTTGGAGAGAAAGTCCTCTATTTCCTCATAGATGCCAAGATTTAAAAGGTTGTTGGTTAAAAGCCTCCCCAAAAGAAATTCTGCCGAAACATAATAAAGCTTTTTCTTGGTTTCCTTTGTCCGCTTTTCTTTTGCAAGATGCTTGATAGTCTTAACCAATGCAAAATAAATTTCGCTGTTCGTGCAGGAAGAAATGTCCTTTTCCAAAAAGTTTTTAAGCAAGTCTGTCGCCCTCATAAAATTTGTTCCTTTCCTTTTATTAAGGTTATTATTGACAAATCTTGAAAAATTCATTCTTTTTGGGCAACAAAATGGGATAAGAAAAAACTCCGGACCGCAAAAATACTGGAATATAAAAACAAAAAGGCAATATCCTTTTGATTTTAGTTTTAAAGATGAAGAAAAACCGAAAGGGTTCGGTTTTTCAAATTTAAATTGTATTTTTGCTATGAACAAACTTCGCCTCTCGCAGTATCTGTATACGGCTTCGGACTCAGTTTGCCCATTCCAAAGATTTTTCTTATCCCATTAAAAAAAGCCACTCCAATTTGGAGTGGCTTTAATTTTTAAATATTAGCCGAGTTCAGCAAAGTATTTGATTGTTCTAACCATCTGGCTTGTGTATGAGTTTTCGTTGTCATACCAGGAAACAACCTGTACTTCGTAAAGGTCATCAGCGATAGGAGCAACCATTGTCTGAGTTGCATCAAAGAGTGAACCGTATGTGATACCAACGATATCAGAAGATACGATTTCGTCTTCGTTGTAACCAAAGGATGCAGAAGAAGCAGCCTTCATAGCAGCGTTGATTCCTTCCTTTGTGATGTCCTTACCCTTAACAACAGCTGTAAGGATTGTTGTAGAACCTGTGGGCACGGGTACACGCTGAGCAGCACCGATGAGTTTGCCATTGAGTTCAGGAATTACAAGACCGATAGCTTTTGCAGC
>JAFQRU010000072.1 GCA_017409915.1 Clostridia bacterium | reverse complement strand
GGTTACGAGCTTGATATTACCAAGATGAGCGATGATGAGCTTCTTGAAATTAAGGCTCAGATAGAGCAGAACAAAGAGATTAGAGAGATTGTTCATAAGGGAGACCTTTACAGATTAAAATCTCCTTTTGAAAGTAACTATGCAGTATGGGAATATATTTCAAAAGATGAAAAAACTGTTGTTCTTTTCTATTTTAAAACCAGAGCTGTTCCAGGTTTTGAAAGAAATATGCAATGCCTTGAAGCTCTTGATGAGAATGCTACATATAAACTTCGTGGCACAGATGAGAAATACAACGGTAAGGTTCTTATGAACTATGGCCTCTGCGTTGAGCAGAAGCATGCAAAGAGAGGTCAGAAAATGGAAGATTTCTCGGGCAAACTTCTCATTTTTGATAAGATTTAGTCTTATTCAGTAAAAGATTTTTAGGCGTTGATATATTGAAAAATTATTAAGCAGTATATCAACGCCTTAATTTTAATAAAACTATAAATCGATATTGCGAGGAAGTAGTATGGAATTTAAGAATATACCTAACAAATTCAGACCAATTCCTTTTTGGAGCTGGAATGAAAAATTAGATACAAAGGAAACTGCTCGACAGGTAAAGCTTATGTATGAGGCTGGCCTTGGTGGGTTTATTATGCATGCCCGTGGAGGACTCCAGACTGAGTATATGGGGGATGAATGGTTTGAAAATATAGGCTGTTCCATAGAAAATGCAAAAGAGCTTGGGACTAACCCTTGGGTTTATGACGAAAACGGATGGCCAAGTGGATTTGGAAACGGCAAGATTAACGGAAAAGGCGAAGAATATCAGCAGAAATATCTTCGCATGGAAAAAGGAGAGAAGAATACTCCTAATACAATTTGCAATATAGACGGCAACCACTTTTATTATGAAATCAATCCTTTCTATGTCGATGTTCTCGACAGTAAGGTTACAGACGCGTTCATTGAGGAAATCTATGAACCATATTATAAAAAATATAAGAACCAGATAACAGGTTTTTTCTCCGACGAACCGCAAATTTCAAGAAACGGTATTCCGTGGAGCCTTGTTTTGCCTGCTGAATATAAGGCGAAATACGGAGAAGATTTGCTTTTGGTTATTGACGAATTGTTTATTGAAAAAGGAAACTATAAAGATACCAGAGTAAAGTTCTGGAAACTTATTACTGACCTTTTCTCAAACAATTTTATGAAGAGACTCTATGATTGGTGCGTGACGCGAAATCTTGAGTTTACAGGCCATATGGTGTGCGAGGGTACACTTTTAGACCAACTCACATCGAACGGCGCTATAATGCCTCATTATGAGTATTTTACCATTCCTGGAATGGATTGGCTCACACGAGATGTCCGCGATGAACTTCACTGTCATCAGGTTGGCTCAGCCGCTCAACAGCTTGGTAAAAAACAGGTTTTATCTGAAAGCTTTGGCCTTAGCGGACATAACACAAGCTTTGAAGAATTCAGAAAGGTATGCGAATGGCAGATGGTTAAGGGGATTAACCTGTTCTGCCAGCATCTTGAAGGATATTCTCTACGGGGTCTTAGAAAACGAGACTATCCGCCTGCAATGTTTTATCAACAGCCTTGGTGGGAAGAATATAAAACTTTTAATGATGCTATTTCCCGAGTTGGAATGATTTTAGCTGAGGGAAAACCTGAATGTGATACTTTGGTTATTCATCCGCAAACGACTGCATGGACACTATATAACAATGGCGATAATAAAGGTCTTGATGAGTTGAACGATGCTTTTATCGGCGTCCTCAATAAGTTACAGGATAAGCATATCAAGTTTCATCTAGGGGACGAAACCCTTATTGAGAGACACGGAAGTGTAGATGGCGATACTTTTGTTATAGGTGAAATGCGTTATAAAACAGTAGTTATTCTTCCTGATACGGTTCTTTTAGATAATACAAAAGCGCTTATTGACGAATATAAGCAAAATGGCGGAAGAGTTGCAACGGAAGAGGAAATTGCTCCAAACGACATAGTTGATAATCCTAATGTTCGATATACAAAACGAGTTTATGATGGATTTGATGTTCACTATTTTGTTAACCCAACTAATGAAAAACAAAAAGCGAACATCAGAGATGGCGCTAAGATAGTTGATATTGTTACTGGGGAAGTTAAATCCTTTGGCGGAGAATATGAATTTTCTCCATATGATAGCTTGTTAGTTATTGACGACGGCACAGCAAGGGTAGAAGCGAAGAAAGAAGAGCTTAAAAATTTAAGTCTTGAAGGCGAGTGGAATATAGCAGAGCAAAGCGAAAATGTTCTTACTTTGGATTATTGCAAGTATTCCTTTGACGGCGAGATCATAGAGGACAACGGCTATGTTCTTAACATTCAGGAAAGGGCCTGTGCTTTGGGCCGTCCTGTTGAAATTAAACAGGAGTTCAAAGTTATGTCTGGTATTGCTCCTGAAAAGCTTTATCTTGCAATTGAAATGCCTGAAAATTTTGAAATTAAAGTTAACGGCGTAGTGGCAAACAATACTCCGTGTGGTCATTTTCTTGACACATCATTTAAAAAGGTTGATATTGCCAAATATTTTAAGGCAGGGGAGAATAAAATAGAGCTCAAAACTATTTTTAAACAGTCAGACAAGTTCTATGAATCTCTTAAAAAGGCCTATGTCTTTGAAAGTGAGCTTAACAAGCTTACATACGATATGGAAATTGAACCTGTTTACCTTGTGGGAGATTTTTCTGTTGAAACAAAAGGAGAATTTGAAAAGCTTGACAAAAAAGCGGTAAGATATTCAGGAGAATTCACTATTGGAGCGCCAAAAGAAAAGGTAACTCTTAACAACATCGAAAAGCAGGGATTTCCGTTCTTTGCCGGAAAGATAACAGTTGAAAAGACAGTTTCTGTTGATGATGTTAAGCAGAAGATTGCCTTTGATAAAAAGGGCATAAATGCTGTTTTGGTAGAAGTAAACGGTAATTTTGCTGGAAAGATAATCTGGAATCCAACTGAACTTGACTTATCAGAATATCTTAAAGAAGGCGAAAACAATGTTCGACTTACCCTTGTTAACAATTTAAGAAATATGTTAGGTCCACACCATTTGGAAGAGGGCGAAAGCCACTGCGTTCTCCCGGCATCTTTCCTTAAAGAAAAATGTGTATGGGTAAGCGAGCCGATGGAATGGAACGACGGCTATTGTTTTGTTGAAACGGGTCTTATGTAAAATTGCTAATAATCAAGAGGACATATTATGAAAATGCAAAAAATAGGAAGAAGCAATTTGATAAAATATTATACTTATTTAGGGTTATATAATATAATGACCCTGTTTACCTCTGGCACGATTTTACAGGTATTTTTGAATTGGAAATCGTTATCGAGTGAGGAGATATCTTTAATAATCTCTTTTGGATTTTTAATGCAAACTTTTGGAATAGGAGTATCCACCTTTTTTGCGGATAAAATTAAAAATGTTTCAAAAGTAGTAGCGATATTTAATATTCCCCTTGTATTGTTT
>JAFQRU010000071.1 GCA_017409915.1 Clostridia bacterium | reverse complement strand
AATATCTTACTAGTTAATTATACTATATTTTCACAAATTGTCAAGTCTATTGCTGTCGAATACTGCGAAAGGTTCACAATTTTTATGAAATTTAACCCTTCCGCCAAATATTGATATTACGGTTTTTATAAGATCTTTATTTTCTCCTTTGTTAGGATTGTGCCAGTTTATTTTCTTAGGATTGCATAAAATTAAAATCGTAAGGAGTTTGTCGCTCTCGCTTAGATTGTCATCTACAATAAAGGTATCTTCCAGCCGAGCGGTTATGTCTTCGCCTTTCTCATCCATATAAACGTACTTGTTGCGTTCTGTAAAAACATTTAAGATATTAATAAAACTATCCTGATATACAAGATATTCTTTTATAAGATTTATAAATTCCTTGTATTCTTTTTCAACAAGATATTTTTCTATTGTATCATCGATTGTGTTTTTGAGATATTCTTTATAGTTTTGCAGGCGAAATCTTGTAAAGCCTATTACATTAAGGTTTTTATTTTCCTTTAAATATTCGTCTGTTGCAGTTTTTACAGCATAAAAGCGTTGCCTTCTGCTTGCACTTAAACGGTCATTTGTTCTTACAAGGATAATCTTCTTATCGGTGTTCGAAAATCCTTCATAGTTCTTCTCGAATATTTCGGTTACCAAATCCTTTTCAAGATTATCAACTACCCATTCTGCAACAATATCCCCGATTTCTTCCTTCTTAATATTATCAAAAATTTTGGAAGTGTTATATATTCTTATGTCGTCAATTTTATGTTCAATCATATGAAAAATAGCACCTCCGAAAGTATATAGAATAGTATTACTTCACAGTAAAAAATTATTCAAAATAAAGTATACTTCCGTAATCGGTTAATTCTTCCTTATCAATTACAATAATTTCCGTATTATTCGTTTTAAAGAAGTTTTTTATCTGATTAAATATTTCTTTATCTTTTATTTCTCCACAAAGGAGAATTTTATCCTTAAAGCTTCCGCTCGCCCCGCCGATGAAGCCGTAATCAAAACCTTTAAGACGGACGCTTCCGGCAGGAATTTTTAAAGTTTTTATGCCGTTTTCTATTAACGCAGAGTAAATTCCTTCATCTTCCGTAACGGCAACCTTGCCATCGGTACAAATGTTGCACTTTGTATAACCCTGTTTTACATTTATTATTGTAAAACCTTTTTCAGTATAATAATTAAGTATATTTTCATCAACGGTCTTTTTATTTAAAATGACACATTTTCCAATTCTAGCTACATTGTATGCAACATCCCCCGGATATGTACCACACAAAGATCGCGCGCCTTCTTTTAAATCTATAAAGGAAGGCAAAGTGTTTTTGTAATAATCAAAGAGTTCCGGCGGAACAAAAGCAGTTCGGAAATCAACAAAATGGATTTGAATATCCGGATGAGTGTTAACCGGAAAGTATATTTTATCATAATTTTGCGAAAAATATATTTCAGAGTCAATTTTTCTAAGATAATCAATACAACTCTGCCTCATATTTCTATCAATAATAAATGGCATTTTTTCACCTTTTTTGTAACATTATAATTTTCTTTGCTTATAATAAACTATAAGCTATCAACCCGGGATATATTTAAAATATCCAGGTTGTTTATATAAATTGTTCGTGCAGCGTTTTTTCAAAAGAAAAGCCGTTGCACGAATTTTTATTATGAATATAACTCTTTGGACCCTTATCTATGAAAATAATTATAAACCTGCATAGCAGATTTTTTATCCAAAACCATTTGGAGAGTGCTTAAATCCGCATCTTTTATTTTATTCACGCTTTTAAAATACATAAGAAGCTTCTTCCTCTTTTGCGGACCAATTCCCGAAATGTTCTCAAGAACAGATTTTGACAGACTTTTTTCGTGTTTGTTCCGGAAGGTTCTTATTGCAAAATCGTGAACCTCATCCTGCATACAAGCCAGAAACTTAAATAACTCCCCATCTTTTTGAAGTAAAATTTCTTCTTTTTCATCTGCTAATCCTCTGGTTTGGTGTTTATCGTTTTTGACAATACCAAATACGGGAATTTCTTCGTTTAAATCTTTTAAAACCTCTTTGACTGAGGTGACATGACCTTTGCCGCCATCAAGGAGAATCAGGTCAGGAAGTGGCAAAAACTTCTCTTTTCCTTTGATAAGTTCGCCTGTTGCAAGCGCTTCTTCCTCTTTGTATGCTTCTAAAAAGCGTCTTTGGATAACTTCTTGCATACTCTTATAGTCGTCCGCCCCTTCAACTGTTTTTATGTTAAATTTTCTATATGCTTTTCGTAACGGCTTGGCGTTTTGGTAAACAATCTGAGCGCCAACACTGTCGCTCCCTGAAATATTTGATATATCATAGCTTTCAATTCTATAAGGAATAGCACCTAATTTTAAAAGACTATGAAGTTCAGATAAGATTCTGTTCCCGTCAGAGTTTTCTTTGTCGCGCTTGAATTTATGGATCTTATAAGATTCCTCGGCATTTTTAGAGACCATTTCTAAAAGACGAAGCTTTTCTCCCCGTTTTGGAACAATCAAATGAACTCTGTGGCCGGAATTTTTGCTGAGCCAGTTTTCAACATCTTCCATTTCGTCAAATTCCTCTGGGATTATAATCTCTTTTGGTAAATTGGTAGACGCATAATAAAACTGCTTGATAAACGCCTCTATAATTTCTTTCGGGGTGTTATTATTTCTTTCAAAAACAAAGTTTTCAGTGCCGATAACCTTTCCTTCTCTGATATAAAAGATTTGAATGCAACTCTCTGCATCGCTTAAATAAATACCAAAAACATCCCTTGAATTCTCTTTTGCAGAGCTTATCTTTTGTTTTTCACTAAGAGCTGTGATGCTTTTAATTTTATCGCGATAGGACGCCGCCTTTTCATATTCCATATTCTCTGAGGCTTTTTGCATTTTCTCTTCTAAAAGGCTTAAAATCTCTTTATAATTACCTTTTAAAACATCTTCTATCCTGCTGAATGTTTCCCTGTATTCGTCCTTCGATATAAGATTTGCGCAAGGTGCGCTACACTGTTTAAGATGATGCAACAGACATGGTCTCTCTTTTCCAATATCTCTCGGAAGAACCTTTTTACAGCTTCTTACCATAAAAATCTTTTTGATAACATCAAGGGTGTCCCTTACCATAAAACCACTCATATATGGTCCAAAATAAAGGCTTCCGTCCTTTACAACCCGTCGGGTCATTATAATTCGCGGATAATCCTCGTTCATGGTAATTTTTATATATGGGAATTGCTTATCGTCTTTTAACAAAATATTATATTTAGGGCGATATTTTTTGATTAAATTACATTCGAGAGCTAGAGCTTCGGCCTCGGTATCGGTTAAAATGTAGTCAAAATCTTCTATCTTTTCAATCATAGCAACGGTTTTAGGAGAGTGGTTTGCGGTTTTTTGAAAATACTGGCTTACGCGATTTTTCAAAACCTTGCTTTTCCCAACATAAATAATACCCCCATCAGAGTCTTTCATTAGATAAACTCCGGGAGTTAAAGGCAGATTTTTCAGTTTTTCAGTAATTTTAGCCGATGCCATAATTAAATCTCCTTAAAGTAAAATATGCCTTACATTTGTAAGGCATACACGGAAAATCAATATTAAGAAAAATCAGAAGAAATGAGTTCAATAAGGCTGTTAACTGCCTCTTCTTCATCAGGACCATCTGCAGAAATCGTAATGCTGACTCCCTTTGTAACCCCTAACGATAAAACGCCCAAAAGGCTCTTTGCGTTAGCTTTTCGTTCATCTCTTTCAATCCAAATGCTTGATTTATATTCATTAGCCTTTTGAATGAAGAAAGTTGCGGGTCTGGCGTGAAGGCCAACCTGATTCTGAACAACTACTTCTTTAAGAAACATACTACCTCTCCTTTAAGCTTTTTAGAGCTTCTCTTCGTTAAACACTTATATATAGAATACCCTAAATTTCTTCATATGTCAACAGTTTTTTTGATTTTTATACTGCATAAAGGGCAATTTAAATGTCAATTCGGGACATATCGTCAGGTAGTGGTAAATTGAAAAGCATTTTTTCTTTTGTGGCGGGATGAAAAAATTCAATATAATAGGCGTGGAGCAGGTGCCCTTTTGCCAGTTCTCTCTCCTCATCGCCACTGCCGTACAGCCAGTCTCCAAGCAACGGATTTCCTATATGAGAAAAATGAACTCTTATCTGGTGCGTTCTTCCAGTATGCAGGACAATATCTACCAAAGAATATTTTTCGCCCTTTTTAACGGTTTTATACTCAGTTACAGCGTCTTTCCCGTCTTCCGCTACTATGCGTTTAATAACACTCTCTTTTTCCCTTTTTATAGGCATATCAATTGTTCCGTGGTCAGGATTTATGACTCCATGAACAATCGCCATATATTTTCTCTTAAAGCTTTTGTTTTTAATCTGAGAAGATAAAACACCGTGGGCGAACTGGTTTTTTGCAATAACGCAGACCCCCGAGGTATCCTTATCAATTCTGTTTACGGCGTGGAATTTATGTTTTTCCTCTCTTTGCGCCCAATAATGTGTTATTGCGTTTGCAAGAGTGTTTTCGTAATCCCCCATACAAGGATGAACGCTCATATTTCTTGTCTTATTTACGACTAAAATAAAATCATCTTCATATAGAATTTCGATGGGAATGTTAGTTGGAACTATATTTAAAGATGCTTCTTCTTCCGTTATATCAACTTCAAGGATATCGTTAACCCTTACAATGTCAATACTTTTGCATATTTCCCCATTCAGAGTTAATTTTCCATTTAATTTAAGAAAAACGAAAAGCTTAGATGAAATATCAAGCCTTGTTTTGCAGATTTTTTCAACTGTTTTCCCGCCGTCTTTTTCAGGGACAATATATTTGAGTATAGCTTTGTTCATTATCTTCACTTCTTAATCGGTTTTTAAAAATATTACAACATTTATAACTCTTTGTCAAGAAAAACTGACACCGCATTTGCGGTGTCAGTAATTTAACTATTTATTTTCAGCAATTACCTTTTCGGCAACATTCTGAGGAGCTTCCTGATAACGCTCAAATTCAAAGGTAAATTCGCCTCTGCCTTGTGTTAATGAACGAAGGTCGTTTGCATAAGAATACATCTCAGCAACAGGAATTTCCCCTTCGATAAGTGTTATTCCTTCTCCCTGAGGAGTCATACCAAGCATCTGGCCCCGTCTCTTATTGATATCCCCGATAATATCGCCTGTATAACCATCAGGAACGATTACATTGAGGTGACCGATTGGCTCTAAGAGAACCGGAGAAGCCTGTTCAAGCCCTGCTTTAAATGCAAGGGATGCTGCTGTCTTAAATGCCATTTCAGAGGAGTCAACCGGATGGTATGAGCCGTCGAGGAGAGTAGCTTTAAGGTTAACAACAGGATATCCTGCTAAAACGCCTT
>JAFQRU010000070.1 GCA_017409915.1 Clostridia bacterium | reverse complement strand
CCCTCGCATAACAAGAGTGGGGAACATTTTACGAAAGACCAGCCTTGATGAAATTTCGCAGCTTTTTAATGTCTTGAAAGGGGATATGAGTTTTATCGGTCCAAGACCGCCTCTTACATATCATCCCTGGCCAATCGAGGAGTATACAGACGAGCAGAGAAAAATGTTCAATGTCCGCCCCGGTATAACAGGCTGGGCACAGATAAACTGCAGAAAGGCTGTTGAGTGGAACAGAAGAATTGAGCTTAATGTCTGGTATACAGAGAATATGTCTCTCTGGCTTGACCTTAAAATATTTGTAATGACAATTTTAAAAGTGCTTACCAATTCGGATAACGAGAACATAGGCGAAACTGTTGTTGAAAACACCAAAGAAGAAGTTATCACAAAATAGAATTAGGAGGGGTCAGCTATGTCCCTTAAAATGATGTACATAACAAATAAGCCTGAGGTTGCCCTTATTGCAGAGAGCGCAGGGGTGGACAGAATATTTATTGACCTTGAATATATCGGGAAGGACATTCGCCAAGGGGGAATGGATACTGTTCAGTCAAAGCATTCACTTGATGATGTTAAGGCGGTTTCTGAAAAGCTTACAAAGGCAGAACTTTTGGTCCGTGTAAACCCAATCCACGAGAAAACCGAGGCTTACTCTTCTTCAAAAGAGGAGATTGACACTGCCATAGAAAACGGGGCAAAGGTTTTGATGCTCCCATATTTTAAAACGGTGGAAGAGGTTGAAAAGTTTGTCGAATTGGTTGACGGAAGATGCAAGGCGATGGTTCTTCTTGAAACTCCTGAAGCGGCAGAAATTGTGGATGAAATAGTAAAGGTTAAAGGCCTTGACGAGATATTTATCGGTCTTAACGATTTAAGCTTAGGCCGTGGCAAAAAGTTTATGTTTGAGCTTTTAGCCGACGGAACGGTTGATACTTTGATTGCAAAATTTAAAGAAGCAGGTCTTCCGTACGGCTTTGGCGGTCTCGCTTCATTAGAGGGCGGACTTCTCCCAGGGAAGATGGTTTTAAAGGAGCATTATCGTTTAGGCTCAACTTGTGTTATCTTGTCAAGAAGCTTTTGCAACACCGATAAGGTTAAAGACCTTAAAGAGGTTGAAGAGATTTTTAAAGGCGTTGAAACAATAAGAGAATATGAAAAGCTCTGCGAAAATGCAGATGACTTTGAGGATAACAGAAGAATGGTTAAAGAAGCAGTTTCAAAAATTGTGGGGAAATAGGTATGAATATACTTATAACAGGGTCTTGGGTAAACAACCCAGCCACCATCGATACATTAGAAAAAATGGGCCACAAGCTCTTTTTTATGCAAAACGAAATGGGCGAGATGCCAGTTCCTTATGAAGAAATTGAGGGGACTATCTGCAACGGCTTGTTTTTATATCACCATATAGAGAAATTTAAAAACCTTAAATATATCCAGCTAATCAGCGCCGGCTTTGACAGAGTTCCAATGGACTACGTCAAAGAAAAAGGCATAACCATTTATAATGCCAGGGGGGTATACAGTATACCTATGGCGGAATATGCGCTTATGGGTGTTTTAAGCCTCTATAAGAAAATTGCATTCTTTCTGGAAAATCAGAAAGAGCATAAATGGATTAAAAACCGTGAACTCGTTGAGCTTTATGGGAAAAATGCTTTGGTTGTTGGATGCGGAAATGTTGGTAATGAATGTGCCAAGAGATTTTTTGCTTTGGGCATGAAAGTTTATGGTGCCGACATTATAAACCCAAATTGGAATTATGGCGGAGAGTTTTATTTTATGGAGAATATTGAATCCGCCCTTAAAAATGCAGATGTTGTTGTTTTAACCCTCCCCCTTACTGATGAGACATATCATTTGTTTGATGAAAAGCTACTTGGATGCCTTAAAGAAACGGCAGTCCTTGTTAATATTTCAAGAGGTGCGGTTATTGAAAGCAATGCCCTCTGCAAAGTTCTATCTGAAGAAAAGATTATGGGCGCAGTCTTAGACGTTTTTGAAGAAGAGCCTCTGAGTGAAGAAAGTCCCCTTTGGGATATGAAAAATGTTATTATAACCCCTCATAACTCTTTTGTTTCGGGGGCAAACAGCAAGAGACTCTCAGGTGTTGTTATAAAGAATTTAGAAAGTCAGGAATAGAGAATGAAAAAAGTGCTAATTACGGCTACGGTTATGAGCCACATATGTCAGTTTCATAAGGTGCTCGCCGATATGCTTCATAAAAACGGATATGAAGTTCATGTTGCGGCAAAGGATAACCTTCATACAAAAGAGGGGCTTACCCTTGATTTTGCGGATAAGGTTTTCAATGTACCTTTCTCCCGTTCACCCAAAAGTTCTGACAACATAAAGGCTTATAAGATGCTTAAAGAAATCATTAAAGAAAATGATTATGATATTATCCACTGCAACACCCCTGTTGGAGGAGTTGTTACAAGACTTGCGGCAAAAAAGACCAGAGCCAAGATTATATACACAGCACACGGCTTCCATTTTTATAAAGGTGCGCCAATACCTAACTGGGTAATTTACTATCCAATAGAGAAGATAATGTCAAAATATACTGATATGCTCATTACCATAAACGAGGATGACTATCAGATTTCAAAAGATAGATTTAACGCTAAAAGCTATGCTAAAATCCCAGGGGTTGGAATTGACTTTAAGAGAGTGGAAGATGGCAGCAACAGAGAAACGGTCAGAAAAGAAATGGGATTTAGTGAAGACGATTTCGTTCTTTTGTCCGTTGGTGAGCTTAACAAGAATAAAAATAATATAACAATTCTTAAAGCAATTAAAAAGCTTAACAATCCTAAAATTAAATATATGATGGCAGGAAACGGTCCTTTAAAAGACTGGCTTGAAGAAGAGATAGAAAAAATGGGATTATCAAATCAGGTAAGATTTTTGGGCTATACAAGAGAAATCGGAAAGTTACATAAAGCATCAGATGCCTTTTGCTTTGCGTCAATCCGTGAAGGCTTAGGCCTTGCCGCAATCGAGGCTATGCACTCAGGTCTTCCAATAATAACTTCCGATGTCCGCGGAATAAATGACTATTCAATTGAGGGCGTAACAGGCTTTAAAAGTCAGCCTCTTGACGAAAACGGCTTTGCTCTCGCCATTGAAAAGCTTATGAAAGACAGCGCTTTACGAGAGAAAATGGGTAAAAACAATATTGAGGCATCGATTATGTATGGCGAAGAAAATGTTGCCCAGACCTTAGAAAAAATTTATTTAGAAGTGGATGATAAAAATGCTGATATCCATCATTATTCCCGTATATAACGCAGAGGATTACATAGAAGAATGTGTAAAGAGCGTTCTTTCCCAGACTTATAAAGATATTGAACTGCTCCTTATAAACGACGGCTCAACGGACAAAACGGGAGAGATGCTTGATTTATTCCCTGAAAAGGATGAGAGAGTTCGGGTTTTCCATAAAGAAAACGGTGGAACTCATACGGCGAGAAATCTTGGTTTAGATAACGCCAAGGGCGAATATGTTATGTTTATGGACCCTGACGACTGGCTCAGCCTTGACACGGTGGAAAGACTTGCTGAAAAAATCAAGGAATATGATTTAGACGAAATAAGATTCAACTATATCCGCGAGTTTAAAGATGTATCCCTTAAAAAAGAAAATAAATTCTTAAAAGAAAGCCTCTACTCAGGCGATGAATGCAGAGAACTGTTCCGTCAGACTGTGGGACTTATTGATGGGGAGCTAAGAAACCCTGAAAACCTGAACTTTCTGGCATCGGTTTGCTTTGGCGCATATAGAAAAAGCATAATCAAAGAGAATAATATACAGTTTTTCAACATAAGAGAAATCGGAACTTTCTCCGACGGACTTTTCAATATTGAATTTTCAAAGCATCTTAAAAAGTTCTTATTCTTAGACGAAGGTTTTTATCATTACAGAAAGACAAACACCTCTTCGGCAACAAAGAACTACCGCGAAAACTTTATGAAAAAGCAGGCTCTTTTGTTTGACAAAATATATGAGCTTATAAAGGACGAAAAGGAAGATGTCCTTTCGGCGTACTATAACAGAATTGCCATAGGAACAATGGAGCTTTGTTTAAATGCTCTTAAACAAAAGGGGAAGACAAGCAAGAAATACAGAGAGATAAAAGAAGTTTTAAAGGATGAGCTTCATATAAAGGCCCTTAAAAAGCTTAAAATATCCCTTCTGCCTCTTAAATGGAAGGTATATTTCTCTTTAATTAAAATGCGGTCAGCACTTGGTGTATATTTTATGAGTGCAGTTATTTTAAAACTAATGAACAGAGGATAGAAGAATGAAGAAAAATCCATTAGTATCAGTTGTAATTCCTGTTTATAAAGGGGACAATTATGTCCGTGAGGCAATCGAGAGTGTCTTAAAACAGACTTATAAGAATGTTGAGATTGTGGTTGTTAACGATGGCTCGCCTGATGAGGGGAAAACACGGAATGCTTGCCTTGAATATGAAGGAAAGATTGAGTATTTTGAGAAGGAAAACGGAGGATGCGCCTCTGCCATTAACTATGGAATAAAAATGGCAAAGGGAGACTTTATCTCCTGGCTTTCCCACGATGATTTATACTATCCCAATAAAATTGAGCATCAGATTAAGCTTTACAGTGAGAAAAATTTAGATCCAAAGAAAGTAATTATAAGCAACTTTGGAGATTTAATAGATAAAGACGGAAAGAAAATTCCTCATCCGACTTACGGAAAGACGGGATTTTTAGCGTCAAGAGAAGCTTTTCGCCACTTGCTTTTTGAAAAATGCTTCAACGGATGCGGACTTTTAATTCCAAGAAATTTATTTAAAGACGGTTTCTTCTTCAATGAAGATATGAGATTTGTCCTTGACTGGAATTTGTGGCTGAAATTTGCCATAGGTGGAGCAGACTTTTATGTTGACAAAGCGGTGCTTGTAAGCAATCGTCAACACAGCGCCCAGGTTACCAACACTCAAAGCGAGCTTCATAAAAAGGAAACGGAAGAGACAGTCAATGAACTTTTTGAACTTTTAAAAAGGGAAAACGAAGAGTTAATTCCTGATTTATATATTTTCTCGTCTGTTACAAGGCGTAAAGAAACGAAAGCGATAAAAGAGTATATAGATAAGAAAAATTTAAAAGTTCCACGCTTCTATGAAGTTGCAATATGGACTAAAATTAAAACAAGAAAGTATGCGAAAAAGCTTTATCGCGTAATAAAAAAACATATTTAACAAAAACGAAAGAATAAGCAGAATTTGTAAAGGAGTTTTAGGTTATGATATT
>JAFQRU010000069.1 GCA_017409915.1 Clostridia bacterium | reverse complement strand
TATACAGGTTCAAGAGGCAAGAGCGGAGCAAGCGATGCCAATGCTGAATTTATCGCCAAAATACGCGGAATTTTCGAAGAAAACGGCGTTGTATGGCAGATGGGAGAACTTGGCAAGGTTGACGCAGGCGGTGGCGGAACAATAGCTCAGTTTGTGGCAAATCTTGATATGGAAGTTATTGATTGCGGTGTAGCACTTCTTTCGATGCATTCCCCTTATGAAATTGCCGGAAAATTTGATATTTATATGGCTTATAAAGGCTATAAAGCATTTTTTGAAAACTAAAAATAAAATCGGGCTTTCTGCCCGATTTTTTTCTTGCAAAAAAGTTGAAAAAATCCCCTGATAAACCTTGACACTGAGCGATTTTTTTTATATACTTAAAATGTATGTAGAGAATTTTTGAAAGGACTGATATAATTGGCAAAAGACGAAAAAAAGCTCGTTGAAGAAATTACTTCCATGGATGAGGATTTTGCGCAATGGTATACAGATGTTATAAGAAAGGCGCAGCTTTGTGATTATTCTGGCGTAAGAGGTTGTATGGTTATTCAGCCTTACGGTTACGCTATTTGGGAAAATATTCAGAAAGAAATGGATAGAAGATTTAAAGAAACAGGGCATGAAAATGTTTATATGCCAATGTTTATCCCTGAAAGTCTTCTTCAAAAGGAAAAGGACCATGTTGAAGGATTCGCTCCTGAGGTTGCATGGGTTACACATGGTGGAAGCGAAAAGCTTGCAGAAAGACTTTGCGTAAGACCGACATCTGAAACTCTTTTCTGTCATCACTATGCAAATGTTATTCATTCTTACAGAGATTTGCCTAAGAAATATAACCAGTGGTGTAATGTTGTAAGATGGGAAAAAACAACAAGACCATTCCTTCGTACAGCTGAATTTTTATGGCAGGAAGGGCATACTGCTCACGCAACAGCACAGGAGGCCGAGGAAGAAACAATTAAGATGCTTAATGTTTATGCAGACTTTATGGAAGAATTTCTTGCTATTCCTGTTGTTAAGGGAAGAAAGACAGATAAAGAAAAGTTTGCAGGGGCAGAAGCTACATATACAATCGAAAGCCTTATGCACGACGGAAAGGCTCTTCAATCAGGCACAAGCCATAACTTTGGCGACGGTTTTGCAAAAGCTTTCGGAATCCAATATACTGATAAAAATAACGAGCTTCAGTATGTTCATCAGACATCCTGGGGAACAACAACCCGTCTTATTGGTGCTATTATTATGGTGCATGGCGATGATGCAGGACTTAAACTCCCTCCGAGAGTTGCTCCGATTCAGGTTGCTATCGTACCTGTTGCAATGCATAAAGAGGGCGTTTTGGAAAAAGCTAACGAGCTTAAAGAAAAACTTTCAAAGAGTTTCAGAGTTAAGCTTGATGACAGCGATAAATCTCCTGGTTGGAAGTTCAGTGAATATGAAATGCTTGGTGTTCCGGTAAGACTTGAAATCGGGCCTAAGGATATCGAAAATAATCAGGCGGTTTTAGTAAGCCGCACGACAAGAGAAAAGAAATTTGTTTCTCTTGATAATCTTGAACAGGAAGTTGCGATTCTCCTTGAAGAAATTCATAATCAGATGTTTGAAGCGGCTCTTAAAAACAGAGAAGAAAAGACAAGCGTTGCAAAAACATATGACGAATTCAAGAGCCAGGTTGCCCAAAAAGGCGGTTTTGTTAAGGCAATGTGGTGCGGAGATGTGGCTTGTGAAGAAAAGATAAAAGAGGATACAACGGCAACATCTCGTTGTATGCCATTTGAGCAGGAGGAAATTTCCGATAAATGCGTTTGCTGTGGTAAAAAGGCAAAAGCAATGGTTTATTGGGGAAAGGCATATTAAAATAACTGAAAGGGCGTATTGATTTTGGATAAATTTTATAATACACTTCTTAATCAGTTTTCTTTCATTCAGATTACTGATATATTAGATATTTTAATTATAGCTTATGTAATATATAAATGTCTTAAATTCATCAGAGATACTAAGACAATTCAGCTTCTTAAAGGAATAATTATTCTTGTTGCCATAATGCAGCTTAGTTATTTTGCCGATTTGCATGCGGTTTATTATGTTCTTCAAAACGCTATGCAGCTTGGGCTTATTGCAATTCTTATTGTTTTCCAGCCGGAGTTAAGACGCGGTCTTGAACACCTTGGAAGACGAGGAATGGGCAGAATGTTTGCTTTCGCTGGCGAATATGAAGACAAGACAAAAAAGGCAATCAAAGCTGTTGTTGAGGCGTGCCACAATATGTCTAAGAGCAGAATTGGCGCCCTTATAGTTTTTGAAAGAGAAGAAAAGCTTGGCGATATTATTAATACAGGGATTGACATTAACGCTGACATAAGTTCTGAGCTTATAGTTAATGTGTTTATCCCTAAAACACCTCTCCATGACGGCGCAATGATAATAAGAGAGAATAAGATTGCTTCGGCGACTTGTTTCCTTCCCCTTACACAAAATCAGCGTTTAAGTCGCGATCTTGGAACAAGACACAGAGCAGGAATCGGTCTTTCAGAAGAGGCGGATGCAGTTGTTATCATAGTATCTGAGGAAACAGGAAGAATTTCTATTGCCGTAGGTGGCGAAATTCAAATGAATTTAACCCCTGAACAGCTTGAAAAGAAATTATTTGATTTGCTTGATGTAAACAAAGAAGAAAAGCCTGGAAAGCGAAATAAGTTCCTTAGAAAGGAGCGTAACTAATCTATGAAAAAGTTTTTTGAAAAAGATTCAGTTTTAAAAATTGCTTCGTTCTTGATTGCGCTTTTAATATGGCTCTATGTTGTTTATATCGAAGATCCTGAAATCACAAGAAAAATTGATGATATTCCTGTATCCTACAAGGTAACTGAGCTTCCAGATTCACTTGCTATGGTTGATTATAATATTAAAACCATTGATATCAAGATAAAAGGTGAACGCTCTGAGCTTATCGCCTTTGACAAGGAGGATATTTCTGCATTTCTTGATTTATCAGTTGTTTCTGAATCTGGCAAATACGACAACATAAAAATTGATGTTTCAACTTCAAATAAGAATATCGAAATCGTTGAGCGCTCTGATAAAAAGTCTCAGGTTCAGATTGATACCGTTGTTTCATCATTTGTTGATGTTTCCGCAGAAATCATTAAAGATGCACCAAAGGGATATTCAGTATCCGAAAAACCAATTTTATTTTTAGATAGTGTAAGAGTAAGCGGTGCCAAGACTTATGTGGATATGGTAGAAAGTGCTTATGTTGCGATTAACTGCGAAGAGCTTACTGAAAGCAAAACTGTTTCTTCAAAAGTTGTTCTTGTTGATAAAAATGGCAAGGATATCGTAAACGGTCACATTGCATATAAAAACCTTACTGTAAGCGACGAAGAAATTTCCGCTTATGTGACAATAAGCAAGGACGAGTCGAAATAAAATAAAAAAGATTAAAATGAGGCGTAATTTCGCCTCATTTGGTTTATAGGAGAGTTTATGAGGGTAATACTTGACAATCTGAAAGTATCTGTATCGCATATTGACGACGATATAATCAATATGGCAAAGAAGATACTTAACGAAAAGAAAATTGAGTATGAAAATATTGAGATTTATCGCAAGTCATTGGATGCAAGAAGAGAAAATAATATCCATTACTCGTGCTCTGTTATCTTTGATACCAAAGTGGACGAGGAATGGATAAACCTTAACCCTGATTTCAGAAAATATGAGCCGATAAACATTGAGAGTGTTATTTCGGCAAAGAAAAAAGCAAAAAGGGTTGTTGTAGTCGGTACGGGTCCTTGCGGGTTATTCTCTGCATATCTATTGGCTAAATCAGGGCTTTCGCCAATTGTTTTTGAAAGAGGCGCCGATGTTGATACGAGAACAAAAATAGTTGAAGACTTTTGGAAAAATAACAAACTTAACCCTAATACCAATGTTCAGTTTGGTGAAGGTGGAGCAGGAACCTTTTCCGACGGGAAGCTCACAACAAGAATCGGCGACCCTCTTCAAAGAGTGGTGCTGGAAACCTTCGTTAAATTTGGTGCGCCGGAGGATATATTGTATAAAGCAAAGCCTCATATTGGGACGGACAAGCTTAAATCTGTTGTTAAAAATATGAGAAAAGAAATTGAAAGCCTTGGTGGAACGGTTAAATTTAACAGTACAGTTACAAATGTTATAACGGAAAATGACAAGCTGAAAGGCGTTGTCGTAAACAATCAGGAAGAATACCCTTGTGATGCTCTTGTTTTAGCCATAGGACATAGTAGCAGAGATACTTATTCAATGCTCAAAGAAATGGGTATAAAGTGCGAGGCAAAAGCCTTTGCGGCAGGAGTAAGAATTGAGCATACACAAGAATTTATCAACAAAATGCAATATGGAAAAGAATATAATAACCCATTATTGCCACCTGCGGATTATAGACTGACTTATAACGGAGAAGAAAGAAGCTGTTATTCTTTTTGTATGTGCCCCGGCGGGACGGTTGTTAATGCATCGTCGGAAGAAAATATGCTTGTTGTAAACGGTATGAGCGAATATAAAAGAGACGGGGAAAATGCGAACAGCGCATTGGTTGTTACGGTTAAGCCAAGCGATTTTGATAGCGATGATGCACTGGCAGGAGTTGAATTTCAGAGAAAGTATGAAGGTCTTGCTTATAATGTCGCCAAAGGAAAGGCTCCTGTTCAGCTTGCGAGAGATTTTGCGGAAAACAAAATTAGCGTAGGCTTTAATGGCGTAAACCCAACTTTTACAGGAGATTTTACCTTTGCGGATTTAAGAGAGTGTTTGCCCAAATTTATTTGCGATACCTTAAAAGACGGGCTCTTAAATTTTGAAAAGCGAATTAAAGGATATACTTATGGCGGAGCAGTTTTAACAGGTGTGGAAACAAGGACTTCGGCGCCACTTCGTATTTTAAGAGATGAGAATTTTGAAAGTGTTTCTCTTAAAGGTCTTTATCCGGCGGGAGAAGGCGCAGGGTATGCAGGGGGCATAATGAGCGCCGCTGTTGACGGTATAAAAATCGCCCTCAAAATATGTCAAATATAGTTTGACAAAGCGTTATAATTATCATATAATATTAAGTAGTTAAAACTTGGATATACTTAGGAAAAGAGGCATAAATTATGAAACTTGGCATAGTTGGTCTTCCAAATGTTGGAAAGAGCACACTTTTTAATGCAATTACCCAGGCAGGAGCAGAATCTGCTAACTATCCTTTCTGTACTATTGAGCCTAATGTGGGCACTGTTGCAGTCCCTGATGAGAGACTTGACAAGCTCTGCGAAATGTATAGTCCTGATAAAGTTACCCCTGCGGTTATTGAATTTGTTGATATAGCAGGTCTCGTTAAAGGCGCAAGCCAGGGAGAAGGTCTTGGAAATAAATTTTTGTCCAATATCCGCGAGGTTGACGCTATTATCCATGTTGTCCGCGCCTTTGAAGACGATAATATTGTTCATGTTGAAGGCAATATCAATCCGATAAGAGATATTGATACAATAAATATGGAACTTATTTTGTCCGATATTGAAATTGTTGAAAGACGCCTTGATAAGAGCCGTAAAGCAATTAAAGGTGGAGACAAAAAATATCAGGTTGAGATTGACTTTTTTGAAAAGCTTAAAAAGAACCTTGAAGACGGTTGCACCGCAAGAATGTTTGAATATTCCGATGATGAAAAAGAGATGCTGTCTGAGGTTTCGTTGCTTACCTTAAAGCCTGTAATATATGCAGCAAATGTAGCAGAAGATGATTACGCAAAAGGCGATAATGAATTTGTTCGTCAGATTCGCGAATTTGCCGACAAAGAAAAGTCTGCTGTTATGGTTATTTCTGCAAGAATTGAAGAAGAAATTGCAGAGCTTGACCCTGAGGAGAAGCAGATGTTCTTAGATGAACTTGGAGCAACCGAATCAGGCCTTGATAAGCTTATTAAAGCAAGCTATTCTCTTTTAGGACTTATAAGTTATCTTACAGCAGGCAAACCTGAGGTAAGAGCCTGGACTATTAAAAAGGGAACAAAAGCGCCTCAGGCAGCTGGGAAAATTCATACTGACTTCGAAAGAGGCTTTATCCGTGCCGAAGTTGTTGCATATTCTGATCTTATGGAAAACGGCAGTATGCTTGCTGCAAAAGAAAAAGGTCTTGTAAGAAGTGAAGGCAAGGAATATGTTGTTCAGGACGGCGACATAATATTGTTCAGATTTAATGTATAAATAAATTTAGGAGGGAATTATATGTCATTTACGGAAAATGCAAAAAAGATTGTAGTAAACACGGCAGAAACTGTTGTTAAAGCATCAGGGGAGATTCTTGAAAATTCTAAACTTAAATACAAAATCTACGATGCGAAAATCGACTTAAAAAAGGCTTTTGAAGACCTTGGTAAGGCTTTCTATACCGAGTATATCACAGGAGAAAACCTTGAAGATGAGCGCGAAGATATTTGCGTAAAAATCAGGGAAATCAAAAGCTATATTGAGGATTTGGAAGAAAGATTAAATTAGAGGTTAAAACATATGGAAAAGTTTAATGTCGCAATTGACGGACCTGCGGGTGCAGGGAAAAGCACCATCGCAAAGGCTGTTGCTAAAAAACTCGGCTGTATTTACATCGATACCGGTGCTATGTATCGCGCTATCGGTGTAACCGTGCTGCAAAAAGGGATAGAACCAAAGGATGAGGCTAATGTTGCGGGCATTTTGGATGATATAAATATGGAAATCATTTCAAAAGAGGACGGCCAGCATATTTTAATAAACGGAACGGATGTTAACGGCATAATAAGAACTCCGGAGGCATCTATGGCGGCATCTGCGGTTGCTACTATTCCAAAAGTTAGATTAAAGCTTGTTGATATCCAGAGAAAAATCGCAAGTCGCAATAATGTTGTAATGGATGGACGAGATATCGGGACTTATGTTCTTCCAAATGCAGAGATTAAGATATTTTTAACTGCATCAGTGGAAGAAAGAGCATCAAGACGACATAAAGAACTTATGGAAAAGGGCGAAAATTGCTCCTTAGACGAGGTTATTAAGGATATGATAGCTCGTGACAAGCAGGATTCCGAGCGTGAATTTGCGCCGCTAAAACAAGCGGATGACAGCATTTTGGTTGACACAACAACATTAAGTCTTGATGAATCCATTATGGCAATTTTAAAAATAGTAGAAGAGAGTAAATTAAATGGGACTGTATAAATTTGCACTTGGGCTATGCTCAATTGTGTTAAGAATAATGTTTAATGTAAAGGTTGTTGGCAAGGAAAATATTCCAAAAGATAAGAATTTTATTCTTGTTTCAAACCATATCAGCAATTTCGACCCTATTGTTCTCGGAGTTGCGGTTAAAGAACCCCTTGCTTTTATGGCAAAGGAAGAGCTTTTTAAAAACAAGCTTTTTGGCGGATTTTTAAAGAGGTTTGGTGCTTTTCCTGTAAGCCGTGGCAGTGGGGATCTTGGAGCTATTAAAACCGCTCTTCGTATTTTAAAAGATGGAAAGAATATGGTTATGTTCCCGGAGGGAACTCGCTCTAAGACCAAAGGTATGATGAAAAAGGGAAAATCAGGGGCGGTAATGCTTGCTTCCAAGGTTGGATGTGGATTGCTTCCTGCCGGAATTTCCGCTGATTATAAATTCAGAGGGAAAGTAACCGTAACTTTTGGGGAATACATAGATTTTTCTGAATATAAAGATAAAAAGCTGAGCGCTGAGGAATTACAGAGTATGACTGACGAGATTTTAATGCCTCAGATTGCTTCGCTTGCAGGAGTAAAGGTTTATGCAAATAACAATAGCAGATAATGCAGGTTTTTGTTTCGGCGTTGACCGAGCTGTCAGAATCGCTTATGATACAGCAAAAGACATAACGAAAAATCCCGTCTATACATATGGGATGATTATTCATAATAATGATGTTGTGAAGGAATTGGAAGCTCTTGGAGTAAAATGTGCTGAAACTATTGACGAAATTCCCGAAGAGAGCACCGTTATTATAAGGGCTCATGGAATTTCAAAGTCGGAATATGACCAGCTTAAAAGCATTAATGCAGAAATAATTGATGCAACCTGTCCTTATGTTAAGAAAATCCACCAGGTGGCACAAAAAGAGTCTGAAAAAGGGCAGAGAATTGTTATTGTAGGCGATAAAAACCACCCAGAAGTAAAAGGTATAAACGGTTGGTGCGGTAATGAAGCTTT
>JAFQRU010000068.1 GCA_017409915.1 Clostridia bacterium | reverse complement strand
TCTCTGCCTTGGCGGGTGAAAAAGAATGGGAAATAAGCGAGAATTCTAAAAATATCATCGCCCTTGATGTGATTTTTGCCAAGGCGAAATATTCTCTTGCCATTAAAGGGGTTTCTCCTGATTTAAACGATAAGGGGATTTTGGATATTAAAAAGGGACGACACCCGCTTTTAAATCCGGACACAGTTGTTCCTCAGGACATAGTTTTGGGGGATTCTTTTGATGCCCTTGTTGTGACAGGGCCTAACACCGGGGGAAAGACGGTTGTTTTAAAAACAGTCGGGCTTTTTTGTCTTATGGCTCAGTCGGGTATTTGTATTCCTGCTGAGGAAGGAACAAAAATCCCTGTCTTTTCAGAGATTTTTGCAGATATAGGAGATGAACAGAGCATAGAACAAAGCCTTAGCACATTCTCTGCTCATATGACTAATATCGTTCATATTTTGAATAATCTGTCTGCGGACAGCCTTGTTCTTTTTGATGAATTGGGTGCAGGAACAGACCCGACAGAAGGGGCGGCCCTTGCAATTGCTATAATTGATTATGTAAGAAATTTTGGGGCAAAAGTTGTTGCAACAACTCATTATAGCGAGCTTAAAATTCACGCTCTTACAACAGACAGAATTGAAAACGCGTCTTGTGAATTTAATGTTGATACCCTAAGCCCTACATATAGGCTTTTGATTGGCGTTCCAGGGAAAAGTAATGCCTTTGCGATTTCTAAAAGGCTTGGTCTTCCTGAATATATTATTGAAAAATCCAAAGAACAGCTTACTGCCGAAAGCGTTAAGTTTGAGGATGTCTTAACAGGAATTGAAAGAGACAGACAAAGAGCGGAAGCGGCAAGCCATGAACAGATAAGGCTCTCAGGCGAGGCTAAAAAGCTTAAAAAAGAAGCGGAGAGCGAGAAACAAAGAATTGAAAGCGAAAGAGAAAAGATTATAAGCCGTGCGAAAGAAAAAGCGGCAAAAATTATCGAAAGAGCTCAGGAAGAAACTGATGAGCTTATAGAGAAAATCAAGGAAGCTCAGAAAGAAAAGGACGAAAAAGAAGCTAAGCGGATTATGGATGAAGTCCGCAGAGATCTTGGTCTTAAACTTAAAAAGACAAAAAGACCTGTCAACAATGTTCCAAGGCAAAAATCCAATTTAACAGTAAATACTTTAAAACTTGGCGCAACTGTTTTGATTGTAGATTTAAACGATAAAGGCAGCGTGGTTTCCATAAATAAAAAAGAGGAAACGGCTGTTATTCAGGTTGGTATTATGAAGATTACATCTAAAATATCAAATCTTGTTTTGCTTCCTGAAAATGACACAAAAGAGCTTATGAAATTTGCCCCTAAAAGCAAACAAAGCATAGGTGCAAAAGAAGTAAGGACAGAGATAGATTTAAGAGGTATGCTCCTTGAAGAAGCTCTTGTTGAGACGGATAAATTTATAGACGGTTGCATTATGTCAGGTCTTTCTTCTTGCACGGTTATTCACGGCAAAGGAACAGGAACCCTAAGAAAAGGAATACACGATATGCTCAGGAAAAATAACCGCATAAAAAGCTATCGTCTGGGGAAATACGGCGAAGGAGAAAACGGCGTTACAATCATTGAATTTAAGTAAAAAATCCCTGTGATGAAAAATTGAAAAAAGTATTGAATTAACGGGAATTTTGTGGTATACTAAAAGGTATAAAATTTGACTTCGGTTGGGAGAAGAATTATGATTCAGAAGAAATGGATATTTAAAGAATTTGATAAGGATGAAGTTGTTGCTATTTCCAAGGCATATAACATTTCGCCTGTTATTGCAATAATTTTGTTTAACAGAGGCATTAAGACTGAAAAGGCCATTCGCGATTTTTTAAGTTGCAGTCTTTCCGGAATGCATGACCCTTATCTTATGAAAGATATTGACAAGGCTGTTGAAAGAATTAACAGAGTAAGAGAAAATGGCGAAAAAGTTACAATTTACGGTGACTATGATGTTGACGGAATAACAAGTATTGCGATTTTATATAAACACCTCACAAGCCTTGGAATTTCTGTGGACTATTATGTTCCTGACCGTATTGCAGAAGGATATGGGGTAAACAAGGAAGCTCTTGATAAAATCAAGGAAAGCGGAAGCACAGTTGTAATCACTGTTGATACAGGCATAACTGCTGTTGAAGAGACTGAATATGCAAAGAGCATAGGTCTTGATATGATTATAACTGACCACCATGAGTGTAAAGAACAGATTCCTGATTCTTATGCGGCAATCGACCCTAAGAGAAAGGATTGTAAATATCCGTTCAAAAACCTTGCAGGAGTTGGCGTTGCTTTTAAGCTTATTCAGGCTCTTGATATGGAAACTCCTCTTGAAAATCTTATGGAGCTTTATTCTGACTTAATTTGTCTTGGGACTGTTGCAGACATTTCTCCGTTGGTTGATGAAAACAGAATTTTAGTTACAGAAGGTCTTAAAAGATTTAAGACAACTAAAAATGTTGGGCTTAAAGCTCTTTTGGATGTTACAACTGCAAACAACAGCAATATAACAACCTCAACAATCGGATATATTATTGCTCCGAGAATCAATGCAAGCGGAAGACTTGGCTGCGCTTCAAGAAGCGTTGAACTTTTCTTGACAGATGATAAGAAAAAGGCGGTTGAACTTGCAGAATATCTTTGCGAGGAAAACACAATCCGTCAGCAGACAGAACTCAAAATGTTTGCGGAAGCTCTTGAATATATCGAAAAACACCCTGGAATTAAGGAAGATAAAGTGCTTATTATTCCTCATGAAGACTGGCATCACGGTATAGTTGGTATAGTTTCTTCTAAGATAACCGAGAAGTTCTATAAGCCATCAATTCTTTTTGCCATTGACGGAGATGAAGCTAAGGGCTCCGGCCGTTCCATTAACGGATATAATCTTTTTGAGGCTCTTGAAAATTGCTCTGATATTCTTGAAAAGTTCGGCGGACACGAGCTTGCCGCAGGTCTTTCGGTTAAAACAGAAAAAATCGAAAAGTTCAGAGAAAAGATTAATTCTTATATTCCTAAAAAGCTTGACGAAACAGCGAGCGTTCCAACTGTTCTGATTGATGCGTCTATTAAGGCGTCTTATATAACAAACGAAGCCGTTGAAGATATTAACCGTCTCCAACCATTTGGTGTTGATAACCCTGCACCGGTGTTTGCAATAAAGGGAATTAAAATACATAGAATCAGCACTATGAGCGAAAATAAACATCTTCGTATGACTTTATTGAAAGATGGTAAATACTTAGATACTGTTGGCTTTGGTATGGGCGAGTATTTTAACAGTTTTAAAGAGGGAGATATTGTGGATGTTGCCTTTGGTTTATCAATCAACGACTATAAAGGTTTCCACAATGTTCAGCTTATTCTTAAAGATATAAAGCTATCGGAAGTGAAAAATTAATGTATACTCCTATTGAGGAACTTATTAATGTCATAAAAGAGAATAATGTGAGCGGAGATATTGCTGTTGTTGAAAAAGCGTATAATTATGCGGTTTTAAAACACGAAGGGCAGATGCGCAAATCGGGGGAGGAATATGTCAGCCACCCTATTGAGGTTGCAAAAATCATCGCAGAGATGGGACTTGATACAAGCTCTATTGCGGCCGCTCTCCTTCACGATGTTGTTGAAGATACTGATTCAACTGAGGAAGAAATTAAGGAGCAATTTGGTGAAACCATTGCTCTTTTAGTTTTTGGTGTAACAAAACTCAGCAAAATTCCTTATACATCAAAAGAAGAACAACAGGTTGAAAATCTTCGTAAAATGTTCCTCGCTATGGCTCAGGATATAAGAGTTATAGTTATAAAACTTGCAGACAGACTTCATAACCTTCGAACAATGAAATCCATGCCTGAGGAAAAACAGCGCGAAAAGGCGAGAGAAACCTTGGAGGTTTATGCTCCTCTTGCGCACCGTCTTGGTATGTCCAGAATCAAGTGGGAACTTGAAGATTTATCTCTTAGATATATTGACCCGATAGGATATTATGAAATAGTTGATAAAATTGCTCAGAAAAAAGAAGAAAGAGATTCTTTTATCAAAGAGATAATTGAAATTATCGAAAAGCGTCTTAAAGAGCTTAATATTAAAGGTCATTTAGAGGGAAGAGCAAAACATTTTTATAGTATTTACCGTAAAATGTTTATGCAGAATAAGAATATTGATGAGCTTTATGATCTTTTTGCAGTCAGAGTTATTGTTGATTCTGATGCGGATTGTTATGCGGTTTTGGGTATGGTCCACGAGCTTTTCAAGCCTATCCCGGGAAGATTTAAAGATTATATTGCTATGCCAAAGCCTAATATGTATCAGTCCCTTCATTCTGCCGTAATAGGACCGGATGGAACACCTTTTGAAATTCAGATAAGAACATGGGCTATGCATCATACGGCGGAGAACGGAATTGCTGCTCACTGGAAATATAAAGAGGGCAAAAAAGGTGTTACCGATATGGATTCTAAGCTGGAATGGATTAAACAGCTTCTTGAAATCCAGAAGGATATGGCCAACGCGGAAGAATTTATGCAAACTCTTAAAATTGATATGTTCAGTGACGAGGTGTTTGTTTTCACTCCAAACGGAGATGTTGTTAACCTTCCTGCCGGCTCAACTCCTGTTGACTTTGCCTATGCAATCCATAGTGCCATAGGAAATAAAATGTCAGGCGCTAAGGTTAACGGAAAGATTGTGACCATTGACTATAAGCTTTCAAATGGTGATATTGTTGATATTATAACATCAAATGCCGTTCACGGTCCAAATCTTGACTGGCTTAAAATTGCAAAAACTTCTCAGGCGAGAAACAAGATTAATCAGTTTTTAAGAAAAGAGAACCGAACTGAAAATATTGCCAAAGGTAAGGATATAGTTGAAAAAGAATTTAAAAAGCTTTCTCTCCCGCTAAGCTATATGAACGAGGATGAATTTGTATCTCCTATTCTTAAAAAATATGGCTTTAAGAATATGGAAGATATGTATGCAACCTTAGTTCGCGATGACTTTGAAGAAAAGATAGTAGAGACGTTTAACAAGATTGTGGAACGTAACAATGTCTATAAAGATTCTAATATGGATACTTCAGCATTGGATAGATATCAGAGA
>JAFQRU010000067.1 GCA_017409915.1 Clostridia bacterium | reverse complement strand
TTAAATCCTGCGGTTTCACTAATCGAGGTTGAGGAGCCTTAAATAGAAAAAAAGGCAGAGCCTGGGAAATTTATAATTCTTCGCGTCGATGAAAACGGGGAGAGAATCCCCTTTACCATAGCGGATTATGACCGAGAAAAAGGCACAGTTACAATTATATATCAGAAAGTGGGAGCATCAACTGAGTATCTTGACACTTTAAATGCGGGGGACTATATCTTGGATTTTGTAGGCCCTCTTGGCGTTGCTTCTCATTTTGAAAATGTTAAAAAAGTTGCCGTTATAGGTGGCGGTCTCGGAACTGCTATTGCATATCCTCAGGCGAAAAAGCTCCACTCTTTGGGAGCGGAAGTGGATATGATAAACGGCTTTCGAAATAAAGAAATGATAATCATAGAAGATGAGTGCAAAAAAGCTTGCACGAATTTATATACTATGACCGACGATGGCTCCAACGGAAACAAAGGTTTTGTTACGGCAAAGCTTGAAGAGCTTATTTTAAGCGGAGCCAAGTATGACTTGGTAATTGCAATCGGCCCACTTGTTATGATGAAAGCCGTTTGCGATTTAACCAAAAAGCATAATATAAAAACCATCGTAAGTATGAACCCGATTATGATTGACGGAACGGGTATGTGTGGAGGATGCCGTCTTACAGTTGGCGGGGAAACTAAGTTTGCCTGCGTTGACGGCCCTGACTTTGACGGTCATCTGGTTGACTTTGACGAGGCAATTATGCGCTCTAAAATGTTCAAATCTCAGGAAGAAATGTCAAGACAAAACCACCGATGCAGAATGGAGGGGATGAACTAATGGCTAATATGTCCCCAAATAAAGTTATAATGCCCGAGCAACTTCCTGATGTGAGAAATAAAAACTTTGAGGAAGTTTCTTTGGGGTATACAGAAGAAATGGCAATTGAAGAGGCGAAAAGATGCCTTAATTGTAAAAATAAGCCGTGTATGTCAGGCTGTCCTGTCTGCGTTAAAATCCCTGAATTTATAGGACTTGTTGCAGAGGGAAAGTTTGAAGAGGCATATCAGAAAATAAGCGAAACAAATTCTCTTCCTGCTGTTTGCGGTCGCGTTTGCCCACAGGAGAATCAGTGTGAAAAAAACTGCGTAAGAGGAATAAAAGGCGAAAGCGTAGGAATTGGCAGATTAGAGCGATTTGTGGCTGACTATCATATGAAAAACGGAAAAGACGAAATTGATGTCCCACAGAAAAAAGGCAAAAAGGTTGCAATTGTTGGCTCAGGTCCATCAGGCCTTTCCTGTGCAGGGGACCTTGCGAAATTGGGTTATGATGTAACAATTTTCGAAGCCTTTCATACGGCAGGGGGAGTTTTAATGTATGGAATTCCTCAGTTCCGTCTCCCGAAAGAAATAGTTCAGAAAGAAATTGACAAGCTCAAAAACTATGGAGTTAAAATCGAAACCAATATGGTAATCGGCAAGGTTTTATCAGTTGACGAGCTTTTAGATGAGGAAGGCTTCTCTGCCGTGTTTATCGGCACAGGGGCAGGACTTCCAAGCTTTATGAAGATTGAGGGGGAAAGCCTTAACGGTGTTTACAGCGCCAATGAGTTTTTAACCCGAATCAATCTTATGAAAGCCTATAAGTTCCCTGAATATGACACCCCAATATACTTCGGCAAAAATGTTGCTGTTGTGGGTGGCGGAAATGTGTCTATGGATGAGGCAAGATGCGCAAAGCGTCTGGGCTCTGAGAATGTCTATATTGTTTACAGACGAAGCGAAGATGAAATGCCTGCAAGAAGGGAAGAAGTTTATCACGCAAAAGAAGAGGGTATTGAGTTTATGCTCCTTACAAACCCGACCAGAATTTTAGGAAATGACGGCTGGGTTAAAGGAATTGAGTGCGTTAAAATGGAG
>JAFQRU010000066.1 GCA_017409915.1 Clostridia bacterium | reverse complement strand
GCACACACTCTGTCATCATGGCCGTATCCGGCTATCATACTGCGGTCAAAACCTAAATCTTTTGCCGGGAATGCAGGGACAATTTCGATTTCACTGCTTAAAAGATCTTCTTCTGTTATGTCATATTTCTGGTTGAGATATTTTAAAACATTATACTTAACTTTTTCTTTATCTGCGTCTGCTTCAATATTTCCCAAGATAACATTAAGAAGTTCCCCAGGAACTGCCTCTCCAAGCTTTTTCTTCGCCTGTTCCTGACCGAGATGCGGAAGAATATCTGAAATACAGAAAATCGGGTCGCCCTCTTCCTCGCCTATATTAACCTTAATCTGAGTTCCGTCTTTTTTAACTATAATTCCGTGAATACTGAGAGGGATTGTGAGCCATTGGAATTTCTTTATTCCGCCGTAGTAATGTGTCTTAAAGAAAGCTAAGCCGCCGTCTTCATATAATGGGTTTGGCTTTAAATCAAGTCTCGGAGAATCAATATGGGCGCCAATAAGGTTTATTCCTTCACAAAGAGGCTTCTTCCCTATAACCGCCGCAAAAACGCCTTTTCCGCGATTAACCGCATAAATCTTATCCCCTACTTTAAGCTCTTTTTTGCTATCAAGGGATACAAATCCACAGTCTTCCAAAGCCTTGAAAGCGTCGTCGCAAAATTCTCTTTCTGTTTTTGCGTTATTTAAAAAACACCTGTATTCCTCGCAGAACTTAAATATTTTATCTTCTTCGCTTTGCTCAATATTTGTAAAACCGTTTTTTCTTGAATAAGTTAATTCCATTTTTTATCTCCTTTAATAAATTTCTCTGTATCGTTCATAGCTTTTCATTACTCTGTCCACATACTCTTTGGTTTCCGTAATAGGTATCTTTTTAAGCCCTCCTGAGCCATCTTCATAATCCTCATTATCAAGCCACTTATAAACATTTCCAATCCCTGCATTATAGGCGCACAACGCAAGTTTTTCATCTGAGTTAAATGTTTTAATCAGCTTACTAAGGTAATAACACCCTATCCTTATATTAGCCTCAGGATTTAATAAATCTTCGGGGATAGTATACCCAAGTTTCGCCTTTTCATTGCACTCCTTGGCCGTTTCTTCCATAAGCTGCATAAGACCGACGGCACCTTTTTCTGATATGGCCGTTTCGTCAAACTTACTTTCTGTATGAATAACCGCATACACTAAAAACTTATCCAACTCATATTCTTTTGAATATTTTTCTACATATTCTTCATATTGCATCGGATAAAAGTATTCTAAAAGCATAGCTTTTCCTCCGTAAAAGAAAAACCACACCACCGCTAATATAAGAACTAACAGCCAAATAAGGCTCTTAGTAAATCTTATTAAACAACAACCTCTTCGTCTCAAAAGTTATCTCCTCATGCTTTCATAAATTTCTCTGACTTGTTTCTTGGTTTCTTCCAAATCATTATTCCATATGTATATATCGGCAAGGCTCATATACTCTTCGTTCGTCATTTGATTTTCAATTCTTTTGACCACTTCTTCATAGACCATGCCGTCACGCTTCATAGCTCTTTCAATACGCAAATTCTCATCTGCTAAAACTGCAATTTTTATATCACAGGGGATTTTAAAATCATCAGAAAACAAAAGGGGTACATCAAGAACAACAATTCCCTCTGATGAGGCGTTGATTTCTTCCTGCATCTTATTAAAAATATGTTTATGGGTTATTTCGTTTAAAGCGTCAAGCTTATCTTTATTGGAAAAGACAATTTCCGCTAATGCTTTGCGGTTTATTTCGCCGTTTCCCGATAAAATACTTTCTCCGAAATAATTAACAATTTCGCCGTATGCCTGGCCCTCTTTTGTGGTTATACTGCGAGATATAGCATCGGCATCAATAACCTTTGCGCCAAGCTCTTTAAATTCAGCGCTGACTGTGCTTTTCCCTGCGCCTATCCCGCCTGTTATTCCGATTATTTTCATAATTTAAACCTCTATTTTGTATCGTACCAGCTTTTGCCTGTGTTAAGCTCAACTTCGAGAGGAACGGCAAGCTTTGCCGCTTCTTCCATTTTTGTTTTGACTATTTCCGTTACGGTTTCAAGCTCATCAGGATAGCTTTCAACGATAAGTTCGTCATGGATTTGAAGAATAAGCTTTGATTTAAGATTATTTTCTTTTAAAGCCTTATAAACTTCAACCATAGCAATTTTTATAATATCCGCCGCAGTTCCCTGAATCGGAGCATTCATAGCAACTCTTTCTCCAAATGACTGGGTAATTTTATTACTTGCACGAAGCTCAGGCATATATCTGCGTCTGCCGAAAATCGTCGAAACATACCCTTTTTCTCTGCCCTCTTTGATAACATTGTCAAGATAAAGCTTTATATTCGGATAGTTCTCAAAATAGCCATCAATATACTGCTTTGCCTCTTTAAAAGAAATGTTAAGGTCCTGAGACAAGGAATAGTCGCTTATGCCGTAAACAATACCAAAATTAACAGCTTTTGCGCTTGTTCTCATTTCAGAGGTAACACTATCAAGAGGAACTTTAAATACCTGAGACGCAGTCTGTGTGTGAACATCGATGTTATTAAGGAATGCGCTTTGCATATTTTCATCCCCAGCAATATGGGATAAAACCCTAAGTTCGATTTGCGAATAGTCCGCGTCGGCAAAAACTCTGCCCTCAGGAGCAACAAACATTTTTCTCATCTCTCTGCCAAGAGGAGTTCTTACAGGAATATTCTGCAAGTTAGGCTCAGTACTGCTGAGTCTGCCTGTTGCTGTAACCGTCTGCTTAAAATTAGAGTGAATTCGGCCTGTTTTAGGGTTTATAACAGCAATAAGTCCGTCAACATAGGTTGATTTAAGCTTTGCAACCTGGCGGTATTCCAAAATATTCGCAACAATAGGATGAACATTTTTAAGTTTTTCCAATATATCTGCATTAGTTGAATATCCAGTTTTTGTCTTTTTCCCATGAGGAAGCCCTAATTCTGCAAATAAAACCTCGCCAAGCTGTTTTGGAGAGTTTATATTAAAAGGTTCTCCTGCAAGCTGATAAATGAAATCTTCTAACTCTGCAAGCTTTTCTGTCATATATGACGAAAGCTCGTTTAAGTAATCTG
>JAFQRU010000065.1 GCA_017409915.1 Clostridia bacterium | reverse complement strand
ATATTGATATATGATAGGAGATGGCCAAAATGAAAAAGATTTTATCACTACTAATGGTGGCAGGCATTTTACTTGTATCAGGTTGTGAAAAGGTATCAGATCTTTTGGTTCCGGAAGATACGGAAAAGGAAACAATAATAACCCAGACTATGGAGCCTGAAAATACTCAGTCACCTGAGGAGGATCCGCAAACAAAAATACCGCTTAGCCAGATGATCCAGATGACCAACGACTGGGAACTTTTGGGTGACTATAATTATGAAATCACCAAAAAGGGTAAAAAGGACAGAATAGTTCTTGGAACATCTGCAGAGGCTAAAAATGGTGAAATGATGTGGGATGACTCTCAGTATTGGACTGTGGCTGTAATTTCGGAAGACGGTGCATATAACCTTTTCTCCGAAAGAATGCAAGGTCGTGTATATATGGAAGTTAACGAGGGATTTTTAAAGGGCGTCGTAACTCCGGTTATCACCGTTTATATCTTCAGCGGAAATGACAGAGAAATAAGAAACTATATATTTGATGGAGAATATTTCATTGAAAGTCAGGAATATACAACTAAGAACTTCTCAACAGGCGGAATAAACAACAGATATTCAACTCTTCCGGAATACAAACCAATGTAAAGGAGATAAATTATGATTAAGGAATTGACAAAAGCAAATTTTAACGAAACAATATTAGCAGACAGACCTGTCCTCGTGGATTTTTGGGCAAGCTGGTGCGGGCCATGCCGTATGGTATCGCCTGTAATTGACCAACTGGCAGAGGAATATGACGGAAAAATTGTTGTGGGCAAGGTGAATGTGGATAACGAAGGTGCTTTGGCTGCGGAATACGCTGTGGTTTCAATACCAACAGTTATTCTGTTTAAAGGCGGAAAGCCGGTGGAAAAGCTTGTGGGAGCACACTCATTGGACGATTACGCAGATATGGTTGATAAGGTTTTATGAGAAACAAAATTTTAGAACTGGCAGAGGAACAAAAAATATCTGCTGTTGGAATTTGTAAGGCAAGCGACTATATTAAAAGAACAGAGGGGCTTTTGAAAAAAGCCTCTTTTTGTGCGGAAGATAAGGAATTATCAGATAAAGTAAGAAGTATAATTGTCTGTGCGTTTTCCTATTACAATGGCGAGAAAAGGGGAAATATTTCGAGATACGCTCAGGGCGCGGATTATCATATTGTGGCAAAAGAAAAGATGAGCCCAATATGCGAATACCTGAAAGAAAAGGGTTTTTCTGCCCAATCTTTTGCAGATACGGGAACCTTAAATGAACGAATTCTGGCAAACCTATCGGGAATTGCGTTTTTGGGCAAAAACCAAATGGCGATAAGTAAGACTCTGGGAAGCTATTTTTTTATAGGATATATCATAACCGATTGTGAGCTTCCCCATGACGCACCAAACACAATGGAATGTGATGGATGCGGAAAATGTATTGGGGCGTGCCCTTTGGGTGCACTTTCAAAGGAGGGCTTTTGCGAGGATAAATGCCTTTCATACATAACCCAGAAAAAAGGGGAGCTTACGGGTGAAGAAAAGATTGCAATAAAAAATGCAAAAACAATCTGGGGCTGTGATATTTGTCAGGAAGTTTGTCCGCACAATAGGGGGCTTGGGGTAACACCAATTCCCGAATTTAAGGAAAATCTGATTATAAATCTGGAGATTGACGGAAATCTTTCTAATAAAGAATTTAAAAAATTGTATGGAAATCGTGCGTTCTCTTGGCGGGGAAAACAAGTTCTGGAGCGGAATTTAAAAATCAAGAATAGTGGTATGTAATAGGAAGAAAAAATTTTTTT
>JAFQRU010000011.1 GCA_017409915.1 Clostridia bacterium | reverse complement strand
CGCATAGGGTTTCCTATGCGTGTTTTTTCATTTATAAGTTTCCCTCAGGTCTCACTCTGAAAATGCATTTTAAAAGTCCTCGGAAGAATTTAGGAGGCTTTACCACGACGATTTTCATAAACACCATTCCTTTCCCAAAATTTTTATCGTTTTAACAAACAGCAGATGCCAAAAATCATAATCTCAAGCCCAAGCAGGAAAATAAGAAGAGCGTAGGGGATTATGTTGGCAATGAAGATGCCAAGACCTAAGGTTATAAGCATACAGCCGATAAGTCTTGGAACGCATACGGGCTTTCTTCTTGGCCTCATTTTTAAAACCACCTTTGCCTTTTACTTCATAATATGTGGGCAAGGGAAATGAGTGAAAAAATCGCCTGAGGAAATTTTTTGATTTTATGGAGAAAATTCAAATATAATATTGTTTTTTAATTTAAAATGTGATATAATATCTCTTAACTATGGACAGGAGAGAGGCAAAAATGAATTTTCGCCGGTCTCCGATATATATTTTGTTTGTAAAGAAGGCATTACTTAGTGAATTTATTTAAAGACAAAACAGAAAAAGGAAAAAGAATATTTAATAAATTCCGTGAACTTTTCAGGGGGACCCGTCTGTGGTTTTTCTTCTTCTCATTTCTTGCGCTTTTAATCCCCGACCTGGTTTTAAAGTCAAAGGTTATTTTCGTAGATTTCAGAGTTGATGAAGGCTGGTGGCTTAGGGCGTTCCTTTGCAATATTGTTCCTGTGTTGTTTACGCTTCTTTGGATTGGGCTTGTTTTGTTTGTGTGCATATATATGCTTCCGAAACGGTCTGGAAGAATCGTGTTTATAATTATCGCATCCCTTGCCAATATCCTTATGATTTCGGAGTTTATATACTATACAATGTTTGGCAGATTTTTTATGCTAAGCAGTATATTTCTGGCAACTGAGGGTGCGGCTTATGCCCCGATACTTTATCAGTATGTTTCCCCATGGCTGATTCTTTACAGCATCCTTTCAATAGGCTCTCTGGTTTTAGCTTGCAAAAAATGGCAAAAGCAGACTGTTCCGAAAAAGTTCTGGTATATTGCAATTGCCTTCCCCGTTTTAATCGCAATTTTATCCGCATATATGACGGTAAGCGAGGCGGAGAAGAATAATACGAAAATCTGGTCAACCTGGAAAAGACCTAGATATGTTTATTCCGATATGGCTGACCCAGACAGATGTATAAGAGTTATGGGAATTTACCAGTTTATGGTGCGAAGCGCAACATACCCAATCTTTTCTGACAGCGGTTTTGCGGATGAGGACTATGAAAAGGTTGACGAATATGTTAAAACCAATGAAGACCTTTTCTCAAAGAAGCCGACCAACAATAAAATGACAGGCTACTTTAAAGATAAGAATGTTATAGCGATTATGCTTGAAAGTATAGACGACTGGATGATAAGCCCTGAAACAACGCCGACGATTTATCGGCTTATGAATCAGGGGATAAACTTTGAAAACCATATCGCATCTCCTTTTGGAGGGGGATATACCTTTAATTCAGAGTTTGCCTTTAACACAGGGTATTATACTCCAAAATCTTCATCAAGCGCATCAATTTACGGATACAACCATTTCCCTTATACCCTCCCGAATCTGTTCAGAGAAAAAGGGTATTCGGCGAACCAGTTCCATTACAACAAAATGGAATTTTATAACCGAGCAACAATGCATAAAGCCTTTGGCTATGAGAACTATATCTCATTTATGGACTATATGAAAGAGGCCGAGGCAGAACTTGACAGTAACACAATGCTTTTAGAGGATGAAGCGGTTTATAAAAAGATGACGGAGAATGAAAAGTTTTTTGACTTTATCATAACCTATTCGGCTCATCTTCCATATAATGCGGACGATAAAATTGAGGCGGCAAAGCTCAAATATCCAAGCCTTGTTGACAGAACAAGCGTTGCTGAGTTTAAGTCAATGATGCAGAGAATTGATTCTCAAAGCGTTGAGATTGACTATTCTTTATATGATGACGCTAAGTGGGAAAGTCTTACAAGAGAATATAATAACGCAAGACTTCTTGCAAAAGATACAGACGAATTTGTTCGGCTTTTAGTTGAAAAGCTTGAAAGAGACGGACTTATGAAGGATACGGTTTTAGTGGTTTTTGCTGACCACTATACCTACGGATATTCTGATGAGACTATCGTTAAAGGGTTATCCCTTTTAGGAGGAGAGCGATTTATTGAGGAGACTCCCTTCTTCATATATCATAAGGGGTCTCCTAAAATGAGAGTTACAAAGGTTTCAAGTACGAAGGATATCCTTCCCACAATGATAAACCTTTTCGGCCTTGATTGGTTCGGGGGATATATCGGCGACGATATATTTGACGATAACAACAAAGGCTTTGCGTATTTCAGCAATATGACTTGGTATGACGGAAAAATTTACAGAGATGATACTCTCGCTGTAACCGAAGAAAACCGTGAATATATTGAGGAAATCGACAAAAAGATGATGGACTGTGTAAACATAAACGATATAATTGTTGCCGGCGATTATTTTGCACGGCAGAAATAGGAAAGGAAGAGGAAAGTGAAGGAACAGTTAAACCAGATAAGATTAGACGCAACAGCGCAACTTGAAGAAATCAAATCCTTAGACAAAATTGAGGAATTTCGTGTAAAGTTTTTAGGTAAAAAAGGTGAACTTACTGCCATTATGAAAGGCATGGGAGGTCTTAGTGCTGAGGAAAGACCAATCGTTGGCCAGCTGGCAAACGAGGTAAGAACCTTTATTGAAAAGGCTATTGAAGAAAAGAAAGAGATAATCGAAAAGTCTGCAATGGCTGAAAAAATTAAAGCAGAAAAGCTGGATGTAACAATGCCTGGTAAGAGAAAGAACCACGGCACACTTCATCCACTTACAAAGGTTTTAAACGACCTTGAAGATATCTTTATGGGAATGGGCTTTACAATTGCGGAAGGCCCTGAGGTTGAGCTTGACTATTATAACTTTGAAGCTCTCAATATCCCGAAAGACCACCCTGCAAGAGATACTCAGGATACATTCTATATAAACGACGATGTGGTTTTAAGAAGCCAGACATCTCCTGTTCAGGTTCGTGTTATGGAAAAACAGGCTCCGCCAATCAGGATTATTTCCCCTGGCCGAGTTTACAGAAGTGACGCGGTTGACGCAACACACTCTCCTGTTTTCCATCAGGTTGAGGGGCTTGTTATTGATAAGGGTATAAAGATGTCCGACCTTAAAGGAACACTTGAAGTTTTTGTTAAAAAGCTTTACGGAGATGATACAAAGCTTCGTTTCCGTCCTCATCACTTCCCGTTTACAGAGCCAAGCGCAGAGGTTGATATCTCCTGCTTCAACTGCGGAGGTAAAGGCTGCCGCTTCTGTAAGGGAGAGGGCTGGATTGAAATACTCGGTTGCGGAATGGTACATCCAAAAGTACTTAAAAACTGTGGCATTGACACAGATGTTTATTCCGGATTTGCATTTGGAATCGGTCTTGAACGCGTCGCTCTTTTCAGATATGACATTGACGATATAAGACTTTTATATGAGAACGACACAAGATTCTTAGAGCAGTTTTAATAGTGAAAGGATGGAATAAATTATGAATTTACCAATGTCATGGCTTCGCGACTATATGAATATAGGCGAAATCGAAACAAAAGAATATGAACATAAAATGACAATGTCCGGCTCAAAGGTTGAGGGCACAGAAAGACTCGGCGGCGAGGCGGAAAATATAAGAACAGGAAAGGTTTTAAAGGTTGAGGCTCATCCTGACGCTGATAAACTTGTTGTTTGTCAGGTTGAGGTTGGAGAAGACGCCCCAATCCAGATTGTAACTGCCGCTCCGAATGTTTTTGAGGGGGCAATTGTTCCTGTTGCAATGCACAAGTCCACAGTTTACGGCGGACAGAAAATTACATGAGGAAAGCTCCGCGGAGTTGTGAGCGACGGTATGTTCTGCTCAACTGACGAGCTTGGAATTTCAAAAGAAAGAGCAACAGGGATTCTAATTCTCCCTGAGGATACACCAATCGGCGTTGATGCCTGCGCTCTTTTAGGGCTTGACGAGAAAATTGTTGAGTTTGAAATTACATCAAACCGTCCTGATTGTATGAGCATTATCGGTTTAGCAAGAGAAACTGCCGCAACATTCGGCTATGATTTCTCAGTTGCTGACCCGACTGACTACGAAAAGATTCCTGAAAAAGCAGAAGATAATGCAAAAGTTGAGGTTTTAGACTTTGACCTTTGCCAGAGATTTTTGGGTAAGGTTGTTAAAAATGTTAAAATCGGTCCGTCTCCTGAGTGGATGCAGAAAAGACTTGCCGCTTGCGGAATAAGAGCTATAAACAATATTGTTGATATAACAAACTATGTTATGCTTGAATACGGTCAGCCAATGCACGCATACGACCTTGACTGCGTGGCAGGAAAGAAAATTATCGTAAGACGCGCAAAGGACGGCGAAATCCTTAAAACTCTTGACGACCAGGACAGAACATTAAATTCTTCAATGATTTGTATTTCTGACGAAAAGGGAGCAATCGGCGTTGCAGGTGTTATAGGTGGCGCAAATTCCGAGGTTACTGAAAAAACAACAACAGTTCTCTTTGAGGCGGCAACTTTTAACGGAACTGCTGTTCGTCGTGCTGCAAAAGCTCTCGGAATGAGAACTGATGCATCATCTCTCTTTGAAAAAGGTCTTGACCCATATAACCTTGACGGCGCAATTGAAAGAGCTTGTCAGCTTATTGCTAAGATGGGCGCAGGCGATGTTTTAGAAGGCACAATCGAGGTAAAAGGAACTCTTAAAGAAAAACTTGTTCTTCCTTTTGAGCCTGAAAGAATGAATGCTTTCTTGGGAATGGATATAAGCAGAAACGAAATGATTGATATTTTAACTTCCCTTGAATTTAAGGTAGAGGGAGATAAAGTTATCGTTCCGTCATTCCGTGGGGATATTGAATCAATGGCTGATATTGCAGAAGAAGTTGCAAGAATTTACGGCTATGACAAGATTCCTACAACACTTATGGATACTGCCGTAACTTGCGGAGGAAGAACTCCTGAGCAGAAGGCGGAAGCAAAGATCAAGGATGTTTTGGTTTCAGACGGTTTTGATGAAATCATAACATATTCATTTACTGACCCTAAGGAAAACGAACTTTTAAGCATTCCAAAGGACAGTGAAAAGTATAGCTTTGTTAAGATACTTAACCCTCTCGGCGAAGAAAACAGCGTTATGAGAACAACAATGCTCGCTTCAATGTGTGAGGTTTTAAAGACAAACTATAACAAGAGAATTCCGTCTGCATCTTTGTTTGAACTTGGAAGCATATATATAAACAAGGGCGAAACTCTCCCTGATGAGAGAAAGACCGTTGCAATCGGTATGTATGGCTGCGGCGATTTCTATGATTTAAAGGGAACAATTGAAAACCTCTTTGATGAAATGGGAATTAAAAAGGTAAAATATGTTGCCACTTCCAATAATGCAACATTCCACCCTGGAAGATGCGCCGAGATTTACTGCAAAGACAAGAAAATCGGTGTTATGGGACAGACTCATCCGACAGTAGCCGCAAACTATAAAATAAATGCAGAAGTTTATCTTGCTGAACTTGATTTTGCAACAATATTTGAATGCGGAGACTTAAAGAAAACCTATAAACCGCTTCCGAAATTCCCTGCAACAACCCGAGATATTGCGATGGTTGTAGAAGAAGATGTATGCGTTGCTGATATTGCAGACATTTTTGAAAAGGAAATGGGCGGAATCTTAGAAAGCTACACTCTCTTTGATATTTACAGAGGCGCTCAGCTTGGCGAGAATAAGAAGAGTGTTGCCTACTCATTAGCATTCAGAGCAAGCGACAGAACCTTAACCGATGACGAAGTTAATGCAGTTATGGACAAAATTTTAGCCGGACTTAAGAATAAAGTCGGCGCAGATTTAAGATAATAAATACTATACGGGAGGATAGACAAAATGAATAACGACAAGCACGCTACAATTAAGTTTCAGGTAGAGAAAAAGCCTATGGATATTCAGGAAACAATTCTTACTGTCCATAACGCTCTTGTGGAAAAAGGCTATAATCCCATAAGCCAGATTGTTGGTTATATTATGTCAGGGGACCCGTCATATATAACTGCTCATAACGGCGCAAGAAGTCTTATCCAGAAGGTTGAAACTGACGAAATACTGGAAGAACTTGTTAAATATTATGTAAACAGATAATAAGGAGAAAAAAATATGAAAAAAGTTTTAGCGCTTATTTTAGCACTTGTTTTGGTATTATCTTTTGCATCTTGCAAAAAGGATGATGTTAAAGAGCCTGAAAAGGACGAAACAAAAGTAGAAGATACTATCAAAGATGAGGAAACAGAAGTTCCTGAGGAGACAGAAAAGGAAGAAGAGAAGAAGGAAGAAACTCAGAAGCCTGCTGAAAAACCTGAGGAAAAACCTGCTGAGAAACCAGCTGAAAAGCCTGAGGAAAAACCTGCTGAACAGCCAAAAACCCTCGGAACAGCCCTTCTTGCTGACTTTAAGGCTGCTGCAAAAGCAGGAAAGAGCACAGAAGAAATCGTTAATGTTCTTTGCCAGAACTCAAAGATTGAGTTTTCTGCCGTAACAAACCCTGTTGCCGTAGGCGACTATCTCCCCGGTTTTGATGGAGAAGAAATCAAAGGGTTTAAGAGCGGGGTTGCCTTTATGCCTATGATTGGCTCAATTCCGTTTGTAGGATATGTTTTTGAGCTTGAAAACGCCGGCGATACAGCGTCTTTTATCCAGACCCTTAAAAGTCAGGCGAATTTAAGATGGCTTGTTTGCGCAGAAGCCGAAGAAATGGTATACGGCGCAGAAGGTAACAAGGTATTCTTTGTAATGTGCCCTAAGGGCGAATAACAGCTAAATAAAACGGGTGCCTTTTTGCACCCGTTTTCTAAATTATGAGGAGGAAAAGTTTATGCTCTTTTCAAGTATTCCTTTTCTATATTATTTTTTGCCAATAGTTTTAATACTGTATTTTATAGCACCCAAGCTACTGAAAAACAGCGTGCTGTTACTTTCAAGCCTTGTTTTCTATGCCTGGGGCGAGCCAAAGTATATATTTTTGATGATTGCTACGGTTTTAAGCGGCTATGCTTTGGGACTGCTCATTGAAAAATTCAGAGGGAAAGTGCTTTCCAAAATCTTTTTGGCATTGGCGGTTTTAATTGACCTTGGTGCACTTGCCTATTTTAAATACGCCGACTTTTTTATAGAGAATTTTAATGCGGTAACGGGCCTTAGTGTTCCACTGCTCAAAATTGCTCTCCCAATCGGTATAAGCTTTTACACTTTCCAGATTTTAAGCTATAATATTGATGTTTTCAGAGGTACGGTCAGGGCCCAGAGAAACCCAATAAACCTTGCAACCTATGTTGCCCTTTTCCCACAGCTTATTGCAGGACCTATTGTTCGCTATAAAGACATTGAAACCCAGCTTACGGAAAGAAAACATAGCTTTGAAAAGGCATCCGATGGGATAAGACGGTTTATAATCGGTCTTTCTAAAAAGATAATCCTCGCCAATACTTTAGGGGAGCTTTGCGATATTTTTATGCAGTCGGGGGACAAGTCTGTGGCGTTTTACTGGCTCTTTGCAATTTCCTATATGCTCCAGATTTATTTTGACTTTTCAGGATATAGCGATATGGCAATCGGACTTGGTAAAATCTTGGGCTTTGAGTTTATGGAAAACTTCAACTATCCATTTATCTCTTCAAGCATAACAGAGTTCTGGAGAAGATGGCATATATCTTTGGGGACTTGGTTTAGAGATTATGTTTATATCCCGATGGGCGGCAACAGAGTAGGAAAGCTCAGGCTTTTAATAAATATTTTTACGGTCTGGTTTTTAACAGGCTTCTGGCACGGAGCAGAGTGGACATTTGCCATCTGGGGACTTTATTTCGGAGTTTTCTTAACCATTGAGAAGTTTTTCCTAACAGATTTCCTTAAAAAGAATAAGATAATAAGCCATATATACACCTTTTTCCTTGTAGCAATAAGCTTTGTATTATTCAGCAGTGGGGATATAAAAACGGCAGTTTCTTATATTGGCGGACTTTTCGGGGCAGGAAATGCACCACTTGTTTCAAATGAATTTCTGTATTATTTAAAAAGCTATGGAACAGTTATTCTCATAGGAATAATCGGCGCAACGCCCCTTCCTAAAAAGGCGTTGGGAAAGCTTAGCGAAAAAGGCAGATTTAAAAAGGCGTGGGATATAATTGAAATTCCTCTCCTTGTCTTGCTCTTGATTGTTTCAACAGCATATCTTGCAGACGGCTCATTTAATCCATTCTTGTATTTCAGATTTTAAAGGGGAGGGAGAAATATGAAAATAAAAGATATTATATCAGTTGTTATTTTTGCCATTTTAGTCGGCGCAATCTCTCTTTCCTGCTTTTTAAAGAAAGATGATGAATATTCCGAAAGCGAAAGACGCCCCTTGGCTCAAATGACGGAAGTTAGCGCCCAAACCATTTTCTCAGGGGAGTTTATGAAAAACTTCGAGGAATACAGCGCCGACCAATTCCCCAAGAGAGATGTTTTCAGGGGGATTAAAGCGGTTTTCGTAAATAATGTTTTAAACCAGATGGATAATAACGGGCTATACTTTAAGAATGGGCATATTTCCAAAATTGAGTATCCTGAAAACGAGAAAATGATGAGCCACTCGGCAGAGATTTTCAATAAGATTTACGATAAGTATATAGACGGAAAAGATATGAAGATCTACCTTTCAATCATTCCCGATAAGAATTACTTTTTTGGAAAAGATTATGGTTATTTATCCATAGACTATGATAAATTTACTGACTATTTCAAAAAGGAAATGCCCTATGCCAAATATATCGATGTTGCACCACTTTTAGATATTGATGATTATTATAAAACCGACTCCCACTGGAAACAGGAGGAGATTACGGATGTTTCTGAATATATCTTAAAAGAAATGGGGACAGTCATCAAAACCGATTATAAAGTAAACGAAATAGAAAAGCCTTTCTATGGAGTTTATAAAGGTCAGTCCGCATTATCGGTTAAAGGAGACACTGTAAAATATCTGACAAATCCCGCCTTAGACAGCGCGATTGTTAATTACTATGACACAGGCGCTCCGAAAACGGGAGAAATGTATAATATGGAAAAAGCAGAGGGAAAAGACTCATATGAGATGTTTCTCTCGGGGTCAACTCCGCTTGTTACCATTGAGCATCCCGAAAATAAAAACGGGAAAGAGCTTATAATCTTCCGCGATTCTTTCGGAAGCAGCTTAGCTCCCCTTTTGTCTTTGGGTTATGAAAAGACAACGGTTGTTGATATACGCTATGTGGGAAGTGATTTTCTCGGCAATCTAATCGATTTTGGTTCTCAGGATGTTTTGTTTATATACAGCGCAGTAATGCTTAATAACAGTTCGGGATTAAGATAAAAAAAGGTCAATACTCAAATCGAGTATTGACCTTTTAATTTTAATATTGTGCAGATTTAATTTTTTCCTCTTTATGTATTTCCGCAATAAGTCGCATCAGCTTATCTTTGTCTGTACCGTCATATGAAACCTTGGTTGTTACGCTTAAAAGTCCATCTTCAAGCTTTGAATAGCTTATTTTAAGAACCTCGACTTCATATTCTGATAAAGATTCTAAAATAAGGTCGATAGCTTCCTGGGTGTCTTCAACAACAAAAGTGATTTTTTCTTCTTTTGGAAGATGAGGAACTTTTGAACTATTATGCATAAAAAGCTGAGCGAGAACGATAATGATGGTGGTTGCAATGCTTATAAAATACATTCCGCCACCAATTGCCATACCAATTCCGGCTGTTGCCCAGATGCCTGCCGCAGTGGTAAGACCGGTAATGTTGTTTTTATGAACATATATCATTCCGGCGCCCAAAAAACCAATACCGGAAATGATTTGAGCCGCAACTCTTGACGGGTCAAGTCTCATCCCCACTTCGGGATAGTTAACCATGCTGTAAAAATCTTCGAAACCGTATTGGGAAATAAGCATCATAAGACAAGAAGCAAGTGCAACGATTGAGTGTGTTTTAACGCCTGCCTGCTTGCCCTGATGGGTTCTCTCGTTACCGATTAAATACCCACATATAACTGAAAGCAAAATTCGAAGCAAAAGCTCCGCTTTAAGTAAAATACCCCAAGACTCTAAAAAGTCTAACATCTAACAAACATTCCTTTCTTAAATCTTATAATCAAGCTTAAACTGTTCGCCACAACCATAGTTTTCGTAAACATAGTCAATGTCTTTATCCCCTCTGCCTGAAAGACAAGCAAGGATTGAACCTGACTTATGCTCCTTTGCATAGCGGATAGCATATGCAACAGCGTGGGCACTTTCAATTGCAGGAATAATTCCCTCATATCTTGAAAGAAGGAAGAAAGCTTCCATTGCTTCTTCGTCAGAAACTGTTTCATAGTTAACTCTGCCCAAATCACGAAGATAAGCGTGTTCAGGGCCTACACCTGGATAGTCAAGACCGCTGGCGATTGAATAAACAGGAAGTGGCTCGCCCTTTTCGTCGCTTAAAACATAGGTGTCAAAGCCGTGAATTCTGCCCGCCTTACCAAACTTCATCGTTGCGGCGTGGTCACCGATTTTTTCCCCTCTGCCAAGAGGCTCAATTCCGTAAATTTCAACAGGGTCGGAAACGAATGGAACAAACATACCGATTGAGTTTGAACCACCGCCAACACAAGCGCAAACAGCGTCAGGCATAATACCTGTCATTTCCAGGAATTGTTCCCTTGCCTCAATGCCGATAATAGACTGGAAGTCTCTTACGATTTTTGGGAAAGGATGAGGGCCGAGAGCAGAGCCTATGCAGTAAATCGCATTGTCATATTCTTTAAGATATGCATCAAATGCGGCGTCAACAGCTTCCTTTAAGGTTTTAAGACCGTGAGTTACGGGAATAACCCTTGCCCCGAGCATTTTCATTCTTATAACATTAGGGTGTTGCTTTTCAATATCAACCTCACCCATATAAATATCACATTCCATACCGAAATAAGCGGCAGCGGTTGCAAGAGCAACACCGTGCTGACCTGCACCTGTTTCAGCAATAAGCTTTTTCTTGCCCATATATTTAGCAAGAAGTCCCTGCCCCATACAGTGGTTTAATTTATGCGCGCCTGTGTGGTTTAAGTCCTCTCTCTTTAAATAAATCTGGCAGTTGCCAAAGAGCTTGGAAAGTCTTTCGCAGTGGTAAACGGGAGTAGGACGGCCCTGAAATTCCTTACGGATACGGCGAAGCTCGTTAATAAACTGAGCAGAGTGGCAAATTGCCTCGTAAGCGTCGTCTGCCTCTTTAAAAGCAACTTCAAGCTCAGGTGGGAGATATGACCCGCCGAATTTGCCGAAATAGCCGTCAGGAGTAGGGTTTTCTTTAAGATAATTTTCAAAATCCTTATACTTATTCATAATTTTCATCCTCCAATAAAAAAATCTTCTGAACAGAAAATCAGAAGAAAAGAGCATCAAAATAAAAATGTCTCATCTCGTCTAAATATTCTAATCTAATCTCATCTAATCTGTTCTTATTATAATATATCAAAAAAAGTGTATTTTGTCAACAAAAATATGACTTTACTTGCTTTTTAGGGTGCGATATGGTAAAATCATACTATGGGGAGAGATAAAAATGATTAAGAATTATATTTTTGATTTCGGTAATGTTTTGGCGGAGTTTTATCCCGAAAAGCTGACAAAACCTTTTGTGGAGGATGAAAAGCTTTGCAAGGAAATAAGCGAAATTGCCTTTGACAGACTTTACTGGGACAAACTGGATGACGGAAGCATAACAGACGAAGAGGTTAAAGAGGGCTTTCTTTCCCGAACAGATGAAAAAACGGGGGAGCTTGCCTGCCGTGTGTATGACAACTGGATAAATTCCTTAACCCCCGTTCCCAATATGGAAAAGCTGATTTATGACATCCGCAAAACTGATAAAAAACTCTATCTTTTGTCAAATATAAGTATTGGCTTTGCAGAAAGATATATGGAAGCTGAGTGGATAAAAGAACTGTTTTCCTGCTTTGACGGACTTGTTTTTTCAGGGCCTGTTGGAAAGGTAAAACCCGACAGAGAGATTTTTGAGCAATTGCTCAGCGAGTTTAACCTAAAAGCAGAAGAGTGCCTGTTTATAGACGACAGTGAGACAAACATCAAAGGCGCAGAAAAGATAGGAATAAAGGGATATTTGTTTGACGGAGATGCAGAAAAACTAAGAGAATATCTCGGCTTGTAAAAGGAGAAAAACTATGTATGATTTAATACTGTTCGACCTCGACGGGACGCTGACTCTTCCCGAAGAGGGGATAACAAAAAGCGTTAAATATGCCTTGGAATCAAAGGGAATAATAGAAAATGATCAGGAAAAGTTAAAGCGCTTTATAGGCCCTCCATTAGTTGACGGATTTATGGAATATTATGGAATGAGCCGTGAAGACGCCCTCTATTGCGTTGAAAAATACAGAGAGCGCTTTTCTGTGGTAGGTCTTTTTGAAAATGAGCTTATAGACGGGGTAAAAGAAATGCTTAAAACCCTTAAAGAGAGCGGGAAAACTCTTGTTCTTGCCACATCAAAGCCTCGCCCTTTCGTTATCAAAATACTTGAAAAGTTTGAGCTTATGGAGTATTTTTCATTCATTTCTGCCGCAGAATTTGACGGAACAAGAAACGATAAGGCAGATGTTATAAAATATGCCCTTGAAAATGCACCAAACTTCAAAAATCCCGTTATGGTGGGAGACAGAATGCACGACTGCATAGGGGCAAAGAAAAATAATGTGCCCTGCGTTGGGGTTTCCTATGGCTATGCAGAAGAGGGAGAGCTTGAAGAAAGCGGAGCAATTAAAATCTGCGACAGCATTGAGGAACTTTCTGAGTATTTAAATGCCTATTGAAATTTATAATACAGTGTGGTATAATATCTATTTGTGATGATATAATCAATTATATTAAGGAGTTGGTTTTTAGTGGACCCGTTACCTCGAAGTAGCGATTATGAATTGCCTCTGAATTGTTCTGGGCTTTGGCAAAACCGCGTAATATGGCGCCGTTGCTAAAAGAAAGTTAATCTTTGGAAAAACAACAGATAATTTGGAGGAGAAATATGATTTTCAGACAGTTGTTATTACAACTTATTTTGATTTTGCTTAATGCTTTTTTCGCCGCCACGGAAATTGCCGTTATTTCTCTTAATGAGAAAAAGGTTAAGGCAAGAGCTGAGGAGGGTGACAAAAAAGCGGTTAAAATGCTTAAAATGATAGAATCGCCAACAGCGTTTTTATCTACAATACAGGTAGGGATTACCCTTGCAGGGTTTTTAGGCTCAGCTTTTGCGGCTGATAACTTTGCAGGACTTTTAGCAGATTTTCTTACAAAAACCTTTGAAATATCAGAGGCAAGTGTTGGAATAATCGAGTCCCTTTCGGTTATTATAATAACCCTTATTCTTTCGTTCTTTACCCTGGTTTTAGGGGAGCTTGTGCCAAAGCGTATTGCTATGCGCCATAAGGAAAAACTTGCGGAAGTGGTTTGCGGTTTTATATCGGGTCTCTCTCTTGTTTTAAGACCTATCATCTGGCTTTTAACAATCTCAACAAACGGCTGTTTAAGGCTTTTCGGGATTGACCCTAAGGAAAAAGACGAGGCGGTTTCCGAAGAGGATATTGTTATAATGCTTGATGCCGGCGCAGACGAGGGAACATTAGACCAGGACGACATTGAGTATATAAAAAATGTCTTTAAGCTTGATAATCTCACGGCGGCAGACATTATGACCCCGCGAAAGGCTATAACCTTTATAGCGGACGATGCAACGGAAGAAGAAATCCTTGCAACCATCGAAAATGAGGGATATTCAAGAATTCCCGTATATAAAGATACAGCAGACGAGATTGTTGGCATTTTATATGCAAGAGACTATCTTTTAAAACACAGGAAAGACGGATTTAAGCTTGAAGATGCTATGGTTTCCCCAAGCTATGTTCCTGAAACAATCCACCTTGATGTTCTTTTTAAGGATATGCAGACAGAACATATTCATATGGTGGTTGTCGTTAACGAATTCGGCGTTCCGTCAGGTGTTGTTACTATGGAAGATATAATCGAAGAGTTAGTCGGCGAAATCTGGGACGAAAGAGACGAGGAAATCGACAATATTGTTCAGATAAGCGATAATTTATATACCGTTTTATCAACTACCTCAACAGAAGATTTTTACGAATTCTTTGACCTTACCCCCGATGAGGAGTCTGAGGCAACAACGGTTAATGGCTGGCTTACGGAGCATAGCGAAAACATCCCTGATGTGGGCTTTGTTTTTGAATATGAAAATGTTGTTATGACCGTAACAAAAGCCAATGACTTGATGGCTCAGGAAATCTCCGTTGAAATTAAAGAAAAGATTGAAGAAGAATAACAAAAAAGGCAGAAACGAAAGATCGTTTCTGCCTTTTAAATTTTTCTGATTATAAAAGTTTTGCTTTTTTAAGAGCCTTGAAAACGGGAACTGTTATAACGCAGTCAACAATGTGGTGGAAAATTGTTATTCCGAAAACTGTTCCCCAAAGGAAAACCATACCGCCTTTTGCAGTAAGCTCAACTGTTGGAGTGAAAGCGTAAACTGCAATAACCTCTCCAAGAGCGTGAACAAGAGACATAAGGCCTAATGTCAGATACATATTAACTCCCTTTTTAAGCATCATGCAACCAATGGCAACAAAGATGATATGACTTGCCGCACGAAGGGAAACAATAGGTCCTAAGGACACCAAAAATGCAATGGTTGAGCCTAAAACAGTAAATGCAGCCATAACAGGACTAATCAGCATAGCGAGAAGTGTTGGCACATGGGATGCGAAAGTTACGCTGAATGGCTGTGGGAGAGGAAGCTTTGGAAAAGTAAGCGGGATTATAAATGATAAAGCCGTAAGCAAAGCTCCGAATACCAATGTTTTTGTAGATACTTTTTTTGACATACAAAACACCTCTTTATGTGATTTCAAATATATTGTCATTATTTTACACCTTTTAAAAATTTTTGTCAACCTTTTAGAGGATACTTGAATATTTTCGGCGTATGTGATAAAATAGCATAAACAAAAACCTATGCGAGGTGATAAAAATGACAAACATCGCTGTTATTGACCTTGGCTCTAACTCTGTAAGAGTGAGCGTTGCAAAAAAGGAGAGTGGGGAAGTCGTTTATATAGGTAAAAATCCCATAATGCTCAGCCAGGGAATGAACCACGATATGCTCCTTAAAGAAGAGCCGAAGAAAAGATGCAAAGAGGCTTTTCTCCAAATAAAAGAAATCTCAAAAAGGTTTGAAGTAAAAGAAATTTATGCCTTTGCCACAGCAGCAGTCCGCAAGGCTTATAACCAAAAGGAATTTCTTGATTTTATAAAGCAGGAAACGGGAATAGAAATCTTTGTTTTAACAGGGGAAGAAGAGGCGGAACTTGACTGCATTGGTGTCCTTGATAAAACAGGGATAAAGGATGCTCTGATTTTAGATACAGGTGGCGGAAGCACTGAATTTATTGGGGTTAAAGCGGGCAAAATCGTGGGAGCGGTAAGCGTTCCCATAGGTTCAAGAAGTATAAAAGAACTGTTTTTTGGGGGCGGCGAAACTCCATGCGGTATAGAAAAAGCAAAGGAAGAAATAGAAAAAATAATAGATGGAATTCCTTGGCTGGAAAGTCTTTATGGCTTTTCTGTTATAGGCATTGGAGGCTCCAACAGGACAGTGGGCAAAATATACCTTGAAAGTATAGGACCTGACTTTCTGATTGATAAGCTCATTATGGATTATGATGAGGTTGTGGAAATAATTTCAAGGATAGAGGTTGCACCGGCAGAGGAAAGGCTTAAAATAAACGGCATAACTCCTGACCGAGCAGACATAATCTTAGGGGGAGTTTTGCCTCTTAAAGTGTTGATGACAAAACTTAAAAGTCCAATGCTTTATATAACGGATGCAGGTCTTCGTGACGGAATAATCAAAAAAATCCGTGAAAATCCAAAAGAAATGGAAAAGTATAAAACTGTTTTGGAATAAAATTTAATAATATACAAAAAATAGCCACAGAGGAAACGGCGATGCTCCTAAGGAACACCGCCGAACTGTGGCTTTATTTTTTGGAGGAGAAAATGAAATATAAAAAGGAAATCATAATAGGACTTTTGTCGGGTGTTTTAAACGGTCTTTTCGGAGCGGGAGGAGGGTGCATTGTTGTCCCTGCGGCTGAAAAATTTCTAGGATTTTCCCAAAAGAAAGCCCACGCAACAGCTGTGGGTGTGATCCTTATAATTTCTATCGTTTCGGCGGTTATTTATATAATGGGCGGAAAGTTTGATTTTTCCCTCTGGCTCCCCGTTACAATAGGGGGAAGCGCAGGCGGACTTTTTGGTGGATTTCTTCTTTCCAAAATATCGGGAAAATGGCTTAGGAGCATTTTCGGAATATTTATAATCATAACTGCAATGAAAATGATATTTTAGGAGGGCAAAATGATTAATATTTTAATCGGTTTTATAAGCGGAATAATAAGCGGAATGGGGATAGGCGGTGGCGCAATTTTAATCCCTGCTCTTGTTCTTCTTCGTGATGTGTCTCAGCAGACGGCACAGGGGATTAACCTTGTGTATTTCATCCCAACGGCAATCTGCGCCCTTATTGTCCATATTAAAAATAAAAATGTGGAGATAAAATCTGCTCTCATAATGGGCGGAACGGGAGCCATCGGCGCAGTTTTCGGTTCTTATATTGCAAGAGGAATGGAAGACGGAATTTTGAGAAAATTCTTCGGGGTATTCTTGCTTTTAATCGGAATTTATGTTATTTGTCAAAATTTTGTCAAAAAAAAGCCTCCAATCAGTTGACTTATTTGGGAAATGGGTATATAATAGAGAGAATATTGAATATATTTATATGCATATTATTATGTTTTAATAAGGAGAGATAGAAAATGAGCAGAGTTTATAATTTTTCAGCAGGTCCATCAATGCTTCCAATTGAGGTCCTTGAAAGAGCACAAAAGGAGATGCTTGATTGCAACGGCAGCGGCCAGTCCGTTATGGAAATGAGCCACCGTTCAAAAGAATATCAGGCAATAATCGACAAGACAGAAGCAACCCTTAGAAAGATTATGGGTATTCCTGAAAACTATAAGGTTTTATTCCTTCAAGGCGGTGCTTCAACACAGTTTGCTATGGTTCCTCTTAACTTTGGAACAAAGAACAAAAAGGCAGACTATGTTACAACAGGCGTATGGTCTAAGAAGGCTATGGCTGAAGCTAAGAGATATATCACAGTTAATGAGGTTGCATCAAGCGCTGATAAGACATTCTCTTATATTCCTGAATTAGATAAGTCTATGTTCTCTGATGATGCTGACTATGTTCATATTACATATAACAACACTATCTACGGAACAAGATATACATCCGTTCCTGAAACAAAAGCTCCAATCGTTGCAGATATGTCTTCAATGATTTGCTCTGAGGTTGTTGATGTTAATAAGTTCGGTATGATTTATGCAGGGGCACAGAAGAATATGGGTCCTGCCGGTGTTACAATCGTTATCGTTAGAGATGATATGATTGGGCAGGCAAACGAAATCACACCAACAATGCTTAACTATACAACTCACATTGAAAACGGTTCAATGTTCAACACTCCTCCAACATACGGCATCTATATCTGCGGTCTTATCTGCGAATGGATTGACGGTATGGGCGGTGTTGCTGCTATGCAGAAAGTAAACGAAGAAAAGGCAAAGATGCTTTATGAGTATCTTGATAATTCTTCAATGTTTAAGGGCACAGTTGTTCCAAAAGACCGTTCACTTATGAATGTTCCGTTTATTACAGGAAACGATGAGCTTGATGCTAAGTTCGTTGCTGAATCTAAGGCAGCCGGCTTTGTTAACATTAAGGGCCACAGATCAGTTGGCGGTATGAGAGCAAGTATCTATAACGCTATGCCAATTGAGGGCGTTAAAGCACTTATCGACTTTATGAAGAAGTTCGAGATGGAAAATAAGTAATTGGAGGCAGTTTCAAATGTTTAAAATTCAGACACTTAATAAAATCGCAAAAATAGGTCTTGATATATTAGACGAAAAATATACTTGCGCAGACGAGATTGAAAATCCTGACGGTATAATTCTTCGAAGCTTTAATATGCACGAAATGGAGCTTCCAGCTAGCCTTAAAGCAGTTGCAAGAGCAGGCGCAGGCGTTAACAATATTCCTATTGAAAAGTGCAGTGAAGAAGGCATCGTTGTTTTCAACACACCAGGTGCTAACGCAAACGCAGTTAAGGAGCTTGTTATTGCAGGCCTTCTCCTTGCTTCAAGAAAAATCGTTCAGGGTGCAAATTGGGCAAAGACTTTAATCGGCGAGGGCGAAAATGTTGGTAAGCTTGTTGAAAAAGGCAAGTCAAACTTTGCCGGCCCTGAAATTATGGGCAAAACCCTCGGCATTATCGGCCTTGGTGCAATCGGTGTTAAGGTTGCCAATGCGGCACACGCCCTTGGAATGAATGTTATTGCATATGACCCATTCTTATCTGTTGAAGCGGCTTGGAATGTTACAAGAGCGGCTAAAAAGGCACTCTCTCTTGATGATATTTATGCAAACAGCGATTATATAACAGTTCATATCCCTGCAAACAAGGATACAAAGGGAATGTTCAATGACGAAACATTTGCAAAGATGAAGAAAGGCACAAGACTCTTAAACTTCTCAAGAGGCGAGCTTGTTTGTGACGATGCAGTTGAGAAAGCATTAGCAGACGGAACACTTGCAGCTTATGTAACAGACTTTGCAACAGAGCAACTCTTAAAGAACGAGAATGTTATTTCTCTTCCTCACTTAGGAGCTTCAACACCTGAGAGTGAAGATAACTGTGCTGTTATGGCTGCTATGGAGATTAAGGATTATCTTGAAAACGGTAATATAACCAACTCCGTAAACTTCCCAAATGTTAATATGGGACAGGTAAGCGGCGACAGAATTGCTGTTATCCATAAGAATATTCCATCAATGCTTACTCAGATTTCTGATGTTTTCTCCCAGGACGGAGTTAATATCGACAATATGACAAGCAAGAGCTGTGGGGATTATGCATATACAATGCTTGACGCAGCTTCCTGCAACGATAAGCTTGTTGAGGATATCAAGGCAATTGACGGCGTTATAAGAGTTAATCTTTATAAATAGTTTTTAAATTCAGTTGGTTGGACGGTCGCGGGCATAAGGAGTAATCCTGTGCGTGAGGAAAGTCCGAGCTTCATAGGGCAGGGTGCAAGGTAACACCTTGTGAAGGCGACTTCAAGGAAAGTGCAACAGAAATATACCGCCACGAAAGTGGTAAGGGTGGAAAGGCGAGGTAAGAGCTCACCCACAGCATGGCGACTTGCTGATGATGTAAACCCCACTCGAAGCAACACCTGATAGAGGAGGCTAAGTCGGCCCGACATCTCCCGGGAAGGTGGCTTAAGATACGCAGTGATGCGTATATTAGATAGATGACCGTCTTAAATGACAAAACTCGGCTTACAGACCGACTGATTATTTTAAAAATTAAGGGACGCATATGCGTCCCTTTTTTGTTGACTTTATTTTTATGAATTGGTATAATTAAGAAAGAATAAGGAATTGATTTTGGAGGGAATATTATGAAAAAGAAACTTTATAAATCAACAGTTGAAAAGAAAATCTCAGGGGTATGCGGCGGAATAGCCGAATACTTTGAAATTGATGTTACGATTGTCCGTCTTGCATGGGTGCTATTTACCGTCCTCGGCGGCTCAGGAATAATTGCGTATATTATTGCGGCTCTTGTTATGCCTGAATATAAAGGAGAATAACATTCTACCCAGTCTTGACACGAGGAATTAAAAAACAGGAGGGGGAAAATGAAAAAGATTCTTTTAATAACAACAGGCGGGACACTTGCCTGCGGAGAAACTGAAAACGGACTTGCTCCCTCTCTTACGGCGGAGGAGATTCTTTCCTATATACCCAAAGCAGAGGGGATATGCCATATTGAAACTTTATTTGTGTCAAATATAGACAGCACAAATGTAACCATATCCCATTGGCGAAAAACGGTTAAAGCCATAGAAGAAAACTATGACGAGTTTGACGGCTTTGTTATAACTCACGGGACGGACACTCTTGCTTATACCGCATCGGCTCTTTCCTATATGATTCAAAACAGCCCAAAGCCCATAGTTCTGACAGGGTCTCAAAAGCCAATAACAGAGAAAGATACCGATGCCAAGAAAAATCTTCTCGATAGCTTTATATATGTATCAGCGGACGATTCCTATGGGGTAAGTGTTGTTTTTGGCGGAAAGGTTATTGTCGGGACAAGGGCGAGAAAGGAACGCTCAAAAAGTTTTAATGCCTTTTCAAGCACCAACTATCCTTATAAAGCCACCATAGAAAATGGCGAAATCAAGAGAATTTTCACTGAGATAAAACCACAAGGGGAAATAGAGTTTTTCTATAATATGAGCGACAGTATCTGCACGCTTAAATTTACGCCAAATATGAAACCGGAAATTCTGTCCTATCTTTTTAAAAATTATGATTGCCTGATTTTTGAGAGCTTTGGGGTAGGGGGAATTCCTGAATATCTTTTGGAGACCTTTTATGAAGAAATGCAAAAACCTTCCGAGAAGATAAAGTGCGTGGTCATAACAACCCAGATTGCAAACGAGGGCAGTGATATGGAAATATACGCTGTCGGCAAAAAGGTTAAGGAAGAATTTAAGCTTATAGAAACTTATGATATGAACTTTGAGGCGGCATACACCAAGCTTATGTGGATTTTGGGAAGCGGAGAGACGGATTACGAAAAAATCCGCGAAAAGTTTTATTCGCCCATCAACTATGATATAATGAAATAATTAAAAGGAGGCTCTGCTATGAAAAAATTAAAAACGGTTTTAATTGCCTTAATGGTGGTTTTTATTCTTGCAGGGCTATACCTGGCAAGCAACAGAGAAAAAGAGTTTTCTGCGACCCAGTTTCTTCTTGACACCACCTGCTCCCTGACTTTCTATGGGGACGAAAGCCGTGAGGCAACAGAGGCGGTTTTTGAGGAAATCGGGCGCATTGAAAATTTAATGAGTATGTATAAGGAAACCTCTGATGTTTATAGAATAAACACCTCAAAGGCAGGGGAGGAAATATCCGTTTCCCCCGACACCTATGAGGTTTTAGAAACTGCTCAGGAAATCGCCAAGGAAAGCGGAGGCGCTTTTGATATAACCGTTGCCCCCTTAACAACCCTTTGGAATTTCACGGCGGAAACCCCAAAAGTTCCAACAGAAGAAGAAATTAAGGAATGCCTTAATTTTGTAGGCTATGAAAATATTATTTTAAAAGACGGTAAGGTTATAAAAACCAAAGACGAGGTAAGAATTGACCTTGGGGGAATTGCAAAAGGCTATGCAGGGGACAGGGCAAAAGAGGTTGCGGAAAGGTTTAACCTGACGGGCGGAATTATTGACCTTGGGGGAAACATTATTTGCTTTGGAGAAAATCCAAAAAGCGAATATAAAATATGGAGAGTGGGAATTCAGGTTCCATTTTCTCCCACAGGGACTTATGAAAAAACCATTGATATAAAATATGGTGCCGTTGTTACCAGCGGAAACTATCAGAGATATTTTGAAAAGGGCGGGGAAATCTATCATCATATTATTGACCCCAAAACAGGCTATCCCCATAAAGCGGACTATGACAGCGTTACGGTGGCTATGGAAAGCTCGCTTATAGCTGACTGCCTTGCGACAGCGGTTTTTGTTACGGGGGATGAGGAACTTTTAGAGAAATATCAGGGAGAGGTATATTTTGAAAAGGCTTTTAAAGAATAAATATTTCATTCTTGCAGTTATAATTTTTATAGCGTCCTTTATCCATAACGCAGGCAAAGAGAATATTCAGCCAAAGCAGAGAGATGAAATGCGGGTGCATTTTATTGATGTGGGAGAAGGAGATTCGGCGTTTATTGAATTTCCAGACGGGAAGACTATGCTTGTTGACGCGGGGGAGGAAGGCGAGGATACGCTTTCCTACCTTGAAAAGAGTGAGGTGGAAAAGATTGATTTTTTAGTTGGAACTCATCCTCATTCCGACCATATCGGCGGACTCGCTACGGTAGTTAGAAATATGGAAATCGGCAATGTTTATATGCCAAAGGTTACGCATAACACGGCGATCTTTGAGGACTTGCTCCTTTCCATAAAAGAAAAGGGACTTACGATAAACCCTGTTTATGCAGGGGATATTATATATGAAAGCGACAGTCTTTTGGTTGAGATTTTATCTCCAAAAGACAGGAAATATGACAATCTTAATAATTACAGCGTGGTTTTGAAAATCGTATATGGCGACACGGCGTTTTTGCTTACAGGGGATGCGGAGGCAGAGATTTTAGACGGGATTTATGCAAAAGATATAGATGTTTTGAAAGTGCCTCATCACGGAGCGCTCTCTTCTCTCAGCGAGGCCTTTTTGGATAGGACATCCCCAGGGGTTGCGGTTATTTCCGTAGGGGAGGGCAATCAATACGGCCATCCGCACGATGCTACGCTTGATGCGTATAAAAAACGAAACATAGCGATTTTTAGAACGGACAAAAACGGAAGCGTTATTGCAACAAGCGACGGCTTAAAAGTAACGGTAAAGGGGGAGAGGGAATGAAATTCACGGTTGACAGAATAGAAAAAAGCATTGCAGTTGTTATAACTGAGGATAAAAGAAAGTTTGACATTCCTCTTAGCCTTTTGACTCCTTGCAAAGAGGGGGATGTTTTCAGTATCTCAAAAGATGAGGAAGAAACAAAGCTGCGGGGCGAGAGAATTGAAAAGCTCGCTGATGAACTTTGGAACAAATAAAATAGGACTTGCAAAATTAAAAAGACACCTGCATATATAAAATATGGAGGTGTCTTTTGTGTTTGAAGCAATAGAAGCTTTATTTAGACCGCTGATGATGCTTCTCTCCTTTATTCAGGGGGCAAATTCCTTTCCCCGTCCCCTAAGCGCCAAAGAGGAGAGAGAATATCTTGAAAAGATGAAAGCGGGGGATAAGGAGGCAAGAGATAAGCTTATTGAACATAATTTAAGGCTTGTTGCCCATATCTCAAAGAAATATTCAGGAGCGGTAACAGACAGTGAAGACCTTATATCAATCGGGACAATCGGTCTTATTAAGGGGATAACAAGCTTTGATTCATCAAAAGGAGTAAGACTTGCAACCTATGCCGCAAGATGCATCGAGAACGAAATCCTGATGCTTATGCGAAACAAAAAGAAAACTCAGAGCGAGGTTTCCTTAAATGACCCAATCGGGACTGACAAAGAGGGAAACCAGATATACTTAATTGATGTTCTGAAAAGCGACGGGGGCGAGGTCTTTGATGAGATACAGCAAAGAGCACATATAAAACAGCTTTATAAAAATATTAAAACTGAGCTTACGGAAAGGGAGAGGCTGATAATAAATCTCCGCTATGGCCTCCTTGACGGGAAAAATCATACCCAGCACGAAATCGCAGACAGTCTGGGGATTTCCCGCTCTTATGTTTCAAGAATTGAGAAAAAGGCGGTAGGAAAGCTGAGACGGGGGATAGAATAATTTTACATATTTTTATAGACATAGGTAAGGAAAAATGTTATAATATATGGGAGTATATTTTACTCCCATATATTTTTGGAGGATGTAAAAATGAAAAAAGTTGAGATATATACAGATGGAGCGTGCAGCGGAAACCCAGGCCCCGGCGGCTATGGGGTTATTCTCCGCTATGGAGAGCACGAAAAAGAGCTCTCAGGGGGCGAGGAGTGCACAACCAATAACCGAATGGAGCTTACGGCGGCAATCGTCGGCCTTTCCACTTTGAAAGAACCTTGTGAGGTTACTTTATACAGCGATTCAAAATATCTGATTGACGCAATTAAAGAGGGCTGGGTTTATAAATGGAAAGAAAACGGCTGGATGCGAAATAAAAAGGACAAGGCGCTTAACCCTGACCTTTGGGAAGAGCTTCTAACCCTTTTAGAAAAGCACCAGGTTAATCTCGTTTGGGTTAAAGGCCATGACGGACACAGCGAGAATGAAAGATGCGACAAACTGGCAGTTATGGAGAGCCAGAAATTTATAAAATAAAGAAAACGGGCATAATAAAATAAATTGTGCTAAGGCTGGGAAGAAAATGGAAACTTATGAAATTTTAAAAGCTTTGACTGATGAAAAAGGCGTAAGCGGTTTTGAGGGGAATATTGCAGATGCTGCGAAAAAACTCCTTTCGCCCTTTTGCGATAAAGTATATGAGAATAGGTTTAAGAGCGTAATCGGTTTTAAGAAAAGCGGAAATGAAAATGCCAGAAAGCTTATGATTGAGGCTCATCTTGACCAGATTGGCCTTATGGTTTCAAAATTCAAAGGAGACGGTTTTTTAAGTTTTGTTCCCGTTGGGGGAGTGGACAGCCGTATTCTTTCAGGCTCTGAGGTTATTATTTTAGGAAGCGAAAAAGTCTATGGAATAATCGGTGCAAAGCCACCGCATCTTAGCGGAAGCGATGACAAGGATAAAATGCCCAAACCAACCGATATGCTTATTGACACAGGACTTAGCGAAGAAGAACTTAAAGAAAAGGTATCCATTGGAGACAGTATTGTATTTAAAAGTAAATTAACAAAGCTTCTGGGGGAAGAATATTGCTCATCTGCTATGGACAACCGTGCAGGTGTTACAGCAATTTTAAAGGCCATAGAGAATGTTTCTTCATCTCCTTATGACTTGTATTTCGCCTTTGCCTCGGAAGAGGAATTGGGTCTCCACGGTGCTTATACCTTAGCGGAGGAAATCCGCCCGGATTTAGCGGTGGTTATAGATGTTACCCACGGAATGACCCCTGATACCAAGGACGAGACAGGGGTTTTCAAAACGGGATGCGGAGCGGTTATCGGGAGGGGCCCGAATTTTGACAGTGGTTTTGCGGATAATATAATTGCAATCGCAAAAGAGAAGAATATAAAATATGAAATTGAGGTAGCGTCAGAAAACAGCGGAACTGATGCCTGGGCGATTCAGAACAGTTTCGGGGGAGCAAAAACGGCTCTTATTTCAATTCCTGTCAAATATATGCACACCTCGGTTGAAACCCTTGATATTGCTGATATTGAGGCGGTTTCTGCCCTTATAAAAGAGATTATGGAGGTGGAAATTGATGCTTAGAATTTTAACCGAAACAGACGGCGTTTCGGGGAACGAAAAAGCTGTTCGAGATATAATTTTTGCCGAAGTTTCCTCTTTTTGCAGTGAGACAAAAATTGACAGTATGGGAAACCTTATTTGCTTTAAAAAGGGAAGAAAAGGCGGAAAAACCGTTCTTCTTTCTGCCCATATGGACGAGGTTGGATTTATCATAACAAAAATAACCGACGATGGCTTTTTAAAGTTTGAAACTGTGGGAGGGGTGGACTCTAAAATTCTCCTTTCCCAGATGGTAAGAAAAGGAGATTTAAAAGGCATAATCTCTCTTAAAGCGGTCCATCTTCTTACAAAGGAAGAAAGGGAAAAGGCATTTTCCGAAAGCGACCTTTTTATTGATATCGGGGCAAAAAGCAAAGAAGAAGCGGAGAAAGTAGTTTCCGTTGGGGACTATTTCGCATTTGACAGCGAATATCTCTCCCAGAGGGATATGATAAAGGCAAAGGCCCTTGATGACAGAGTGGGTTGCGCCGTGCTTATAGACGCCCTTAAAAAAGAGTGGGATGCAAATCTTATCTGCACTTTCGTAACTCAGGAAGAGGTTGGGCTTCGAGGTGCAAAGGCGGCGGTTTATGGATTAAAACCCGATTTTGCAATCGTTGTTGAGGGGACAAGTTGTAACAATATGCCGGGAATTCCTGAGGAGAAAAGAGTTACCAATTTTGACGGTGGAGTTGCGGTTTCCATTATGGATATGGGAAGCGTTGCTAATCGTGACCTGGTATCAAAGATTACCGCTATTGCAGATGAAAATAAGATAAACTGGCAGTATAAAGCGTCGGTAAAAGGCGGGAATGATGCAGGAGCAATTTCTATATCAGAGGGCGGAATCAAAACCGCAAGTTTAAGCGTTCCTTGTAAATATATTCACTCCGGCGTATCGGCAATGAATAAGAATGATTATTTATCCTGCAAGGAACTTATAGAAAAGATTATTGAAAATGCGGAGGAAATATAAATGGAGATATTTGAAATTCTGTCCCCAAGCGGACGAGAAGAAAATATGATTTCCTATATAAAAGCTTTCGGCGAGAGTCAGGGATATAAGTGCAATACCGATGTTTTCGGCAATCTTATATGCGAAAAAGGAGACGGGAAGATAGCCGTTGAATGTGGCGTTGATTCTGTAGCCTTAATGAAAATCGGCGAGACGGATAGCGGAATGATAAAGGTTAGTGTTCCTTCTTCAAAAGAGGTTTCCTCTCTCGTTGGGAAAAAGGTTAAATTTCTAAACGGAGTAGTTGGCGTTGTAAGATGCGATAAAACCGAAAATATTGAGGACAGCGACTTAAACATTGACATCGGCGAAACAGACAAAGAGGGAACAAAAGAAAAGGTTCCAATGGGGGAATTTGCAACTCTTTGCGCGGATATAACCGAAAATGAAAAGTTTATTTTTGGAAACGGAATTTCCGTTTATGCCCCCATTATAACTGCTCTTGAAGTTATGAAAAATGCAGATGACACAGCCTTTTTATTTACCACTCAGAAAAAATTTGCAGGAAGAGGCTTAAAGGCTCTACTTGGCGGATATGAAGCGGACACTGTTATCTCTATAAACACCATTCCTGAAAAAGATGAGGTTAAGTGCACAGAGGGGGCAGTTGTTATTATAAAAGAAAAAGGCGCAGTCCCCACAGAGAAAGTGAGAAAAGCGCTTATAAAGGCCGGTGGAGAAAAGGTGCAAGTGGGAGCGACCGAGGATAATCTCTTCCTTGACCTTCCCTTGATTTGCGGAAAAGGAGCTTTGACAGGTGGCGTCTGCATCGGCGTTCGAGACAAAGGAAAGGCTTATGAGGGAATAGCGAAAGCGGATATAAAATCTGCTGCAGAGCTTATTTTAAACTATATAAACAAGGTGAACTAAAATGGATACAATGGAATTTTTAACAAAGGAAATGGGCGTTTCTTCTCTTGCGGTGGAAGCTACCCAAAAGGCTGAGGAAAGGGCGAGAGAATACTTTAAAACAGTCGAGGAAACCGCTGGGTTTAATCAGCTTAAAGTTTTAAACGCATTCAGAAAGCATAAGATTTCATATGCTCATTTCGGGGAGACATCAGGCTATGGATATGACGACTTGGGGCGCGACACTCTTGATGAGGTTTTTGCGGATGTTTTCGGTGCGGAAAGCGCAATGGTCCGCCATAATATTGTTTCAGGAACTCAGGCGATTGCGACTTGTCTTTATGCCGTTCTTCGCCCGGGAGATACTTTGGTATCTTTGGTTGGAAGTCCTTATGACACAATGGAAGAGGTTATCGGCATAAGAGGCGAGGAGGGGACAGGTTCTCTCCGTGACTTTGGCGTTTCATATGACCAGGTTGACCTAAAAGACGGAGCGGTCGACTATGAGGGAATTAAAAATAAGCTTAAGAGCAAAAAAGTTAAGGCTGTTTTAATCCAGCGCTCAAAAGGATATGACTGGCGCAGTTCTCTTGATGTTAATGAGATTGGAAAGATAATCAAAACCGTTAAGGAAATAGATGAAAACATAGTTTGCATAGTTGATAACTGCTATGGCGAATTCGTTGAAAAAAGAGAGCCAACTGAGGTTGGTGCCGATTTGGTTGTAGGCTCACTCATTAAAAATGCAGGAGGAAGCCTTGCTCAAAGCGGTGGATACATAGCGGGAAAAGAAAAATATGTTGAGCTTTGCGGATACAGATTAACCGCCCCGGGTCTTGGAAAGCATGTTGGGGCAAGTCTTGGCTTTAATAAAAGCTTATATCAGGGTCTTTTTATGGCTCCTCATATTGTGGGGGAAAGCATTAAAACTGCAATCCTCTGTGCAACGGTTTTTGAAGATTTAGGCTATGACACCTGCCCGAAATCAAACGAAATAAGAACTGATATAATCCAGGCAATCCGCCTTGGCAATGCAGAAAAGGTTATTGCTTTTTGTCAGGGGATTCAGAGCGGTTCTCCAATTGACAGCCATGTAAGTCCTCTCCCTTGGGCAATGCCTGGCTATGAGGATGAGGTTATTATGGCGGCAGGGGCATTTGTTCAGGGTGCATCCATTGAGCTTAGTGCCGACGCCCCTATTTGTGAGCCGTATAATGTTTATATGCAGGGCGGAATAGTTTATGAAGCGGCAAAGCTTGGAATTATGGAAGCTGTATCAAAAGTTTTAGGAGGGGATAAATAATGCCTGCTAAACAGTGTGTTTTATATGACAGAAACTGCATAGGTTGTATGGTGTGTGACAAATGCGACCTTGACCCTAATAAAATCTGCGATAGCTGTGGGAAATGCTTAGAAGAGGAAAAGGGATATCGCGAACTTAAAATTGACGGAATTGAGCTTGAAACAAATTAAAAAGCGGAAGGCATTGCCTTCCGCTTTTATTATTCTATTGAAAAATCTTCTGCGCTGAATTTTGATAAGTTAAGCTCACGCTTCTTAGGGGGACGCTTTAAAAAACGGTTGACCCTATATTTTTTGCACTTATATTCAGGGTTAACCGCCCCGAATTTTGAACACAAACAGTCCTTGCTATATTCAAGAGAAATAGCAAAGGCACAGGTTTCGCATTTTTCGATTAAATCAGGGTTCTCGTTAAAAAGACCCCTCTCGTTTGGCTTTTTCTTCATAAAAATCCCTCTTTTTCAAGTGGTTATAAAATAATTATATAATAATTTAGACTTAAAAGCAATAGAAATTGCAAAATCTCTTGCAATTAGACAAAAAAGTATGTATAATAAAGAGTGGTGAATATTATGGGAAATAAATTTATTGTTATTGAAGGTCTTGATGGAAGCGGAAAAAGCACACAGCTTAAAATGCTTTCTGAATACCTTGCTCAAAAAGGCGAAAAGGTTTATCTTACTGCTGAGCCTCAAAACTATGAGACCGGGGCGTATATAAGACGTATACTTTCCGAAAGCTTAGACAGGGATATGTATCTTCAAGCGGCGCTTTTCCTCGCGGACAGGCTTGAACATATAACCCACCCAACCCTCGGCATTAAAAAGCATTTAGAGGACGATGAAATGGTTATCTGCGACAGATATTATTATTCGTCTTTTGCTTATCAGGGGACGGCTTCGGATATGAACTGGGTTATGGATATTAATCTTAAATGCCCTGAAATTATAAAGCCTGACCTTTGCATTTTCCTTGATGTTAACCCGAAAACTTGCAAAGAAAGAATTGACACAAACCGTGGCAGTGCAGAGCTCTATGAAAAGAGCACGGCTTTAATGGAAAAGATAAGGCAAAACTTTTTAGATGTTTTTGATAAGCTTAAAGAAAGCGAAAATATAAAGATTATTTCAGCAGACAGAAGTATTGAAGAAATTCAAGCTGATATCAGAAAAGCTGTAGAGGAGGCGTAAAAAATGGAATATAAGAAGCTATTTACTTCGGAATCAGTTACAGAGGGGCATCCCGATAAAATCTGCGATATTATTTCCGATGCAATACTTGATGCGATTTATAAAGAAGATCCAATGGCGAGAGTTGCCTGCGAGGTTACGGTTACAACAGGGCTTGTTATGGTTGTTGGCGAGGTGTCCACAAGCGCCTATGTTGACATTCAGAAGCTTGTCCGTGAAACCGTTCGCGAGATTGGATATGACAGAGCAAAATATGGCTTTGACTGTGACACTTGCGCTGTTATAACTGCTCTTGATGAACAGTCCGGAGATATCGCTATGGGCGTTGACAAAGCCTACGAATTCAAAGGCGAAAACGAGGGGGAAGGTCTTGGAGCCGGCGACCAGGGTATGAT